>CAYPJS010000155.1:0-8481 GCA_964411135.1 uncultured Anaerolinea sp. | reverse complement strand
GGATCGAGCTTGGCTGCCCCATTATAGCATTACCCGTTTGTTCTTTGATTAAGCAGGAATTAAGCCAGAGTTGTCACAGCACTGCGCCCGGCAGCGAACGCTCTCAGGTTTAAATCCAGGTGTTTTGCCGGTACACGCATCTCAAGAACCGTATTCCAGGCGGAAACATCGAAATGCAGCAGTGCAGATAGCGCACCGAGCAGAACAACATTCGCACTGCGCGTATTACCCAGGGTTTCACCGATTTCGAAACCTTTTACCCAGTAAGATTTTTCCGTAACACTGGAAAGCCGCACGCGCAGGTCGTCATCTTCGGGGTAAGGCACACCGCTGGTCTGAACACTGAGCGGTTCGATTGCATAATCATTGACCAGCGCCAGACCATCCGGCTTGAGCAGTTGAATAAATCGGGCTGCCTCAAGTTTTTCGAATGCCACCAAAATATCCGCCTCCCCGGGGGGAATGATCGGTGAAAACACGCGAGGTCCCCAGCGCAGGTGTGATGTGACACTACCACCTCGCTGCGACATGCCATGCACTTCGGCTTTCTTGACATCATAGCCCAGCCGCAGCCCCAACTCTGCCAGCACGTCGCTGGCTAGGATCGTGCCCTGACCGCCAACTCCAACCAGCACAAAGTTTAGCTTTTCAGGGTTCACGATGTCACCTCCTGCGTAGATTTTGCCTGTACCTGTGCACGGAATAAAATCGCATCGCGCGGGCAGATTTGGGCACAAATCTCGCAGCCCGTGCATAGTGCCGGATCGATTACAGCCAGGGGGCGTTTGGTTTTGGGATCGAGTTCGTCTGACTTGAGAATTGCCGGGCAGCCCACGCGGAAGCATAAGGTACACCCGTTGCAGCGGTCGCTGATGACCTCGAGCGGCAGCCAGCGGTTACGCGCCGAAGGCAGCAGAGCACATTCCTCGCGAGTGATCAGCACGGCGGGCTCATCGGATTTCATCCATTCTTTGAGTATCTTTTCGATGGCAGCAACATCGAAAGATGGTACAGTTTGCACCTTTTCAAAGCCCATGGCGCGCACCAGGGGTTCAATTTCTATCTCTTTGGTCTGTTGGTTTTGCAAGGTGCGTCCGGTACCCGGGTTATCCTGATGCCCCGTCATCCCGGTAACGCGGTTGTCCATGATGATGGTGATCACATTGCTCCGGTTGTAAGCAACATTTATCAGGGCTGGCATGGCGCTGTGGAAAAAGGTCGAGTCACCAATGACTGCCACATGCCGTTCCGTGTCTCCGGCAACTGCTGCGCCATGTGCAACCCCAACACTGGCGCCCATGCACCCGACGGTATGCAGTGCATCTAAAGGCTGAACCATGCCCAAGGTGTAACAGCCAATATCGCCATTCACAGGTACACCCAGCTTGTGCAGGACATAGAAGGACGAACGATGCGGACAACCCGGACAGAGCACAGGCGGGCGCACTGGCAGCCCGCTTTGCGGTTGTGGTTCTGAACCAGCCTGGCTGACGGGCAGCAGCCCGGCAGCCTGTCCACTGGCACGTACCGAAGCAGGATCCAACTCGCCTGCAATCGGAAACACACTCTTCGTCATCGGGTAGGGCAGATCCGCACCTGGCGGAATGCTTCCCCTGTGGATGGGAATGCCCATCAAACGAACCTGATCTTCAATAAACGGATCGAGTTCCTCCAGTACGATTATCTTCTGAACACCTGCGGCAAATTGGTGGATCAGCTTTTTGGGTAAGGGGTAAACCATGCCAAGTTTCAACACGCTGGCTTCCGGGAATACCTCACGGGCGTAGTTATAGGCTATACCACCCGTGATGATGCCTAGGTCCTTTGAGCGCCATTCGAGTCGGTTGTGCGGGAAGGTCTCGGCATATTCCACAAGCTCGGCGATGCGTGCTTCAATGGCCGGGTGACGCTTCCTGGCATTGGCTGGTACCATGCAGTACTTGCTCAAATTGCGCGGGTATTTACCCGGTTCGGGCAGGTTCTCACGCTGAGAACCCAGCTCCACAGGCGAGCTGGTGTGGCACACGCGGGTGGTCATGCGTAGAAGCACGGGAGTGTCAAATTGTTCGCTGATGTCAAAGGCAGCCAGAGTTAAATCGTGAGCCTCCTGACTATCGGCAGGATCAAGGCATGGGACCCGCGCGAATTTCGCAAATTGACGGTTATCCTGCTCATTCTGCGAGGAATGCATGGATGGATCATCCGCAGAAACCACAACCAACCCTGCTTCAACACCGGTCATGGCAGCCGCAAAAAAGGCATCCGATGCGACATTCAAGCCCACATGTTTCATGGTGGCGAAGGCGCGCCGGCCTGCGTAAGCCGAACCAATGGCTACATCCAGCCCAACCTTCTCATTGGGTGCCCACTCGGCGTATACCCCGGGGTATGGGGCGAACGCTTCCAGTATCTCGGTGCTTGGCGTACCTGGATACCCGGACCCGACCCGTGCTCCAGCTTCCCATGCCGCACGAGCCACAGCTTCATTCCCTGAAAGCAATCGTTTCATTCAGTTATCTCCTGAAAGACTCATCCTGTAAAATAACCCGGCCATCCAGCGCCAGTACTCCCTTCCCCTCAGGCAGCACCAATAACGGGTTGATTTCCACTTCCATGATCTGCGGGAAATCCAATGCGAGCTTGCTTAAGCGTAGAATGGTCTCAACTACCGACTCAACATCTGCTTTAGTCATGCCGCGAAAGCCGGTTAGAAGGCGCCCGGCGCGGGTCTTGTGAACCATTTCAAGGGCCTCATCATGCGTCAGCGGGGCAACCCCAAAGGCGACGTCCCCAAATAGTTCGACGTATATTCCGCCCAGCCCGAACATCATCAAAGGACCAAAGGTTGAATCGCGGCGCATGCCAACAATGACTTCCTGGCCTTTCGGCGCCATGGCTTCGATGAGAACGCCTTCAAGATGGGCGTGAGGCAATTTTGATCCAATCTCCTTCATCATATCTGTGTAAGCAGCTTTCAGCATGTCCTCATTGCCGAGGTTAAGCCGGATCCCGCCGACGTCCGATTTGTGCAGGATTTCCGGCGATACAATCTTCATGACCACGGGGAAACCAATCCTTTGAGCGGCAGCAATTGCCTCGTCAACGGATATTGCCATCTCGCCTGCCACAACAGGCATGCCGTAGGCAGCCAGCAAGGGGCGGGTGAGCCCCTCGCCGAGCGAGGACTGGCCTTCAGCTGCGGACAGGATCGAGGCAACTTTTTTCCGGTCTAAATTGCTGAATTCTGTTTCGGATGAATGGGGTTTCTCTTTCCAGCGGGCGTATTTGAGCATGGCACTCAAGACGCGACCGGGCGTTTCAGGATGCGTATACATCGGGATGCCGTTGCTGTGCAGGATCTCGCGGGCTTTCTTTGTGCTCCATTCACCCACAAAAACTGCCACTACAGGCTTGCTTTGGCCTTTTGACTGGTCAACGATCGCCTGTGCCACAGCATCGGTATTGACCAATGCCTGTGGTACCAAAATTGGGATGGCAATATCTACATTCGGATCTGCCAGAACTGTCTTCAACGCGATTGTGTATTCTGCAGCATCTGCAGCGCCAAGCATGTCGATTGGATTGGCAATTTGAGCCGAGGGATTGAGGTGCGGACGCAGAGCGGTTTGAGTTTCAGCAGATAGATCTGCCATTTGCAAACCATTCATTGCCAACGCGTCCGAGACCAGCGCAGCCGGCCCCCCGCCGTTGGTAATGATGGCTGCCCGCGGGCCTTTGGGCAGGGGTTGATTGGCAAAACCCATAGAAATATCAAATAAATCGGTCAGCGAATCGACTTCGATCACGCCCGCCTGGTCGAAAGCAGCCTGATAGGCTGTGTGCGAACCGGCCAGCGAGCCTGTATGAGAGGATACCGCACGGGCACCAGCACTGGTGCGGCCGGCTTTGAGCATAACAATCGGTTTGTGGCGCGAAACATCTCGTGCAACCTGAATAAATCGCGGTCCATTTTGGATGGCTTCCACGTATGAAGCAATTACCTTCGTTCGGGAATCATGCGCCAAATACTCGATCATATCCGTCTCGGACACGTCGGCTTCATTTCCAAGGGTGGCGAAGAGGGAAAATCCTACAAATTTATCGCGGATGGTTTCTACCACGCCGCCGGCTACTGCCCCAGACTGAGACACAAAACCGATACTGCCTTGCATGGGGGTACCCTGTATGAAAGTGGTATTCAAGCCAGTGTAAATATCAGCTGTGCCCACGCAGTTCGGACCAATCAGGCGCATGTTGTACTTGCGGGCTGTTACCACCAACCCGGCTTCAATAGCGGCCCCTTCCGGTCCTATTTCTTTGAATCCGCCCGAGATGATCACCACAGCCTTGACGCCGCGCTTGCCGCAATCCTCCAATACTTTGGGGATCATGCCTACCGGTAGAACAATTACTGCCAGGTCTACCGGATCTGGGACAGAACTGATATCCGGGTAGGACTTATAGCCGAGGATTTGATCTTCTTTTGGGTTAACCGGGGCGATTTGCCCGCTGTACCCCTGTTCCGAAAGGTTTTTCAGGATCCCAAAACTGAGCTTGTTTGGCGCTGCTGAAGCACCAATAATCGCCACTCCGCGCGGCGAGAAGAATGGGTCGAGGCTGTGGTGCATGCACTTCCTCCAGGGAACCAAGATTGGGGGGATTAAGCAACTTTATTTTAGCGAAATGTATCCAGAATTTATAGTGCAATACCTGATGAGCTTCAAGGCTATTGAATAAGGGTATCTCGGAAATGAGTTGAAATTTAATTTACTCTTCGAAGAAGATCAAATTAACATTGCAAACCTGAATCAAGTCCCCATTGTGCAGCAACCGTGCGCCTGTAAACGGCTGACGATTTATTAATACTGGAGTTTCGCTGAACATCACTTCGATAAAGAAATTTGCACGGGCACGGCGGACCCAGATTTCTATGTAACCTGATTCGGGATCTTCGATATGGACCGGATTTCGCGGGTCGCTTCCAATTCGGAAAGCTTTTTCTATGGACAGAGGTTTCGTTTCCCGTTGACCGTCCGCCCGCATCACCACAATTCGCGGATTAACCGTTTCACCCGGACGAGAGCGTTTGACCGGCCTAGTTGGAATCATCTCGGACGCTGGCTTTAGCGGCGGATTAACCGGGTTTTGTTTTTTGGGCGGACCTGGACGGGTGGGGATTAGGCCGGAAGCCACGATGCGGCTGAGGAAATCCTCTGGCTTTTTGTTACTGAAGTCTGGATGAGCGATGGGGGTTTGCCGTCGGGAATAGGCAATCAACGCTGCAGCAAGAAACCCGATGGCAGCCACCACCATCAAGGTAAGGTTAGTATCCACCCAGACCGCAGTCGGTTCCCAGAGCACATAACCCATACGCCGGTCCTGCAGCCGGGCTGCATTGACCGCAGTAAAAATATCATCCAGAATAGAAACTGTACCGGCGAATTGGATTTCGAGGGAATCACAGGCATCCGGGAGTGTTTTCCAGGCATTATAACTATTAATATATGCCTGACCGGCGCCCAGGGAACTGATTTCAACGGACGCCAGATCACCCAGAGTTTCCGTCAGGGGTTCCAACTGGGCATTATCCGTAATGAGACGCATGGTATTGGAAAGCGATAAGAGACGCCTGCGCATAGCGTTTAAATCTTCGATCATCAACGGGGTTAGCTCGTAAATCTGGCTTAAACTGGTTGTTGTGATGGCATCCGGTTGTTGGCGGATGCGGTAAAGCACAGATTTGAGCTTTCCGGTCTGATCTGTTTCATTCAGCACATCTTGCAGCGAAAGGATTTCCTGTGCCACACCTTCCAGCATGCTGGTAAAAGTCCGCACATCGGTCACGCGCACGCCAGAATTGGAAAGTGACGCGATCAATAACTCCTCGGCTGATGGATCCAGGTCGGTAGTGATCGACTCTGCAACCACCGGGTCTATCATGCCTTGCAACCGGCTGGGCATCAGGCTGGCATAGTCCAGACGTGTCTCCAGGTCAGGAGCAGATTGCAGCAGCGTGTTAACCTGTTCAGCGGCTTGCCTGTATGGGTTGATTGCCAGCACAACCTGCGAAAAAATTATCAAGATCAAGATGAGCAAACCCAGAATACCTAACAGAATTGCTGTCCGAAGAGCAGTGTCAGGGCGGGATATTCGCGGCGTGTTCGTGGAATCACTGATGTGCATACGTTGGACTATTGATAAGTTTACGACTGCGAAGAAATAAGTCCTGGGAAATATTTGAGATGATTATCCCCGACGTATTAAATATTATCAATACAAGTATAAGGCAGATCAGTAAAAGATAAGTCCTTAATATTTGATTCTCTCTGGTTGAGCCTGCAGCCAACCCTGTTCGTTTTCCCCCAATCACGCTGGCGTATGTTAAAATCCTGCCAGGCATGACCAACGAATTCATTGTATTAGAAGATGTGACATTCAAGCATCCCGTTCGGGGCGGGCAGGCTACTCAGGCGTTAAATGGAGTCAGTCTAAGGATCGCAGAGGGCGAATATGTCGCAATCGTTGGGGCAAATGGCTCTGGAAAATCAACTTTAGCAAGACATTTAAATGCTCTGCTGCTGCCCAATAGCGGCAGAGTTTTGATAAACGGGAAAGATACGCGAGAGCCGCAGAATCATCCTTTGATCCGCTCCACCGTGGGCATGGTTTTCCAGGCGCCCGAAGATCAAATTGTGGCAGCGGTCCTGGAGGAGGATGTCGCGTTTGGACCTGAAAACATGGGGCTGCCTTCAGCCGAAATACATGCCAGGGTCGAAGAAGCTCTGACCACAACCGGTATGCGCGAACACCGCGATAGGCCGCCGCACCTGTTGTCTGCCGGGCAAATGCAGAGGGCTGCGCTGGCGGGTGTGCTGGCAATGCATCCGCGCTGCGTAATATTCGATGAAACCACAGCCATGCTCGATCCGGGCGGGCGCAGTATGGTCAAGCAGTTGATTAATCGCCTGCACCGTGAGGGCATGACGGTAATATTCATTACCCATTTCATGCGTGAAGCGGTCGAAGCCGATCGGGTCATCGCACTCAAGAATGGCAGGGTTGCCTTTGATGGCACGCCGCTGGAATTGTATTCACACCCGGCTGACCTGGCTGCGCTCAACCTGGATTTACCCCTGGCAGCCAGGTTGGCAGATACTCTCCGACCTGTCCTGGTCGATCTTCCACTGCACTTGCTGACTCCCGAGGTGCTTTTTTCACACCTGCCGGATTACACCGGACCTTTATCCTCCGAGACCTTACCTCGCCGCGATCGATCAAGGCCGCCGTGTTCATCCACGATAAAAGTCGAAGGGCTTGAACATATCTACCTGAGCGACACACCGCTGGCACACAACGCATTAAATGGTGCATCCTTGTGCGTGGCAGATGGCAGCGCTCATGGCTTAATCGGCTCGACGGGTTCCGGAAAATCCACCTTGCTCCAGCATCTGAATGGATTATTGGTGCCGCAGCGTGGCACTGTCCGGATTGGTCCGTTTGACTTGAATGATTCAAGAACCGATTTAAAAGCTGTCCGCCGGTATGCCGGATTGGTTTTCCAAAATCCCGAGTTCCAGCTATTTGAACAGTATGTTGGAGACGAAATTGCCTACGCTCCGCGGCTGCGCGGCGAAAAAGAGGGTTTGCGCGAGGTTGTCCGCCGGGCGATGACTGCCGTCGGATTGGATTTTGAGGAATACAAGGACCGGCTGACTTTCTCGCTAAGCGGCGGTGAACGGCGCAAGGTGGCATTGGCATCCATACTGGCTATGAGTCCAACCATCCTATTGTTGGACGAACCAACCGCCAGCCTGGATCCACGCTCACGGCGCGAGGTTCTGGATCATCTGAAGACTCTGCATCATGATGGTCGAACTCTGGTGGTTTCGTCCCATCACATGGAAGACATCGCTGAACTGACCGAGAACGTCACGGCATTGGCCCACGGACGCGACCACGTCAGCGGTACAGCCGCCAGCGTTTTTCAGGAAGTCGAAAAAGTCAGTGAACTGGGGTTGGAGTCTCCGTTGGTTTCGCGGGCGGCTGCAGTCCTGCGCTCCAAAGGCTGGCCGCTGAATGATGATATCTTGCTGCCGGATGAACTGGCAGAAGATGTTAGCCGTATCCTGGAGAACAGCCATGCATAACTTCGAATTTTTGCGCATGGTTAATATTGGTCAGTACCTGCCGCTGCAATCGGTACTGCATAAACTCGATTCACGCGCAAGAATCATTGTGTATTTTTTCATTATATTGGCTGCTACATTTACTCCGCATTTGATCGGACTGCTGATTGCGCTGGCTGTTGTGCTCATGGGCCTGCTTCTGGGTAGAATTCCGTTGAAATTCGCCCTGCGCGGTTTACTCCCGCCGCTGCCTTTCCTGTTAATTCTGGCAGTGCTGCAAGTCTTCATTACCCCCCATGCACCTGAAGCTGCAGCGTTATTCGAGGTGGGTCCAGTCCGCATTTACCTCACAGGG
>CAYPJS010000154.1:0-2059 GCA_964411135.1 uncultured Anaerolinea sp. | reverse complement strand
GTTCGTGGAAATTATCTAAATTATCGTGGATGCGGAGGTGCAGACGAACTAAATCCTGAAGGGAAGCCGAGACAAAGAAATACTGTTGAGCGAGACGGAGTTCCCGACCGGCGGGGGTATTATCGTTGGGATAAAGGACTTTGGAGATGGTTTCTGCGTCCATTTTTTCTTCAACGGCGCGGTCGTACATCCCAGCATTAAAGGCTTCAAAGTTAAATTCTTCGCTGGCCTCTGCCTTCCAGAGCCGGAGGGGATTCACCGTATTGGTTTGATAACCGGGGACGGGGGTATCGTGGGGAATGGCTAAAATACTGCGGGCCGGAATCCACACCACCTTGGGCTGACCCTTTTCATTGTGAATAATTTCGGTATGGCCCCCTAATTTTACTTCTACCGATTCATCGGGGCGGGGCATTTCCCAGGGATTGCCAAACCGGAGCCAGTTATCGGGAACTTCCACTTGCCAACCGTCTTGAATGCGTTGGTGGAAAATGCCAAATTCGTAGCGAATGCCATAGCCGATCGCCGGGATTTCCAAAGAAGCCAGGGAATCCAAAAAGCAAGCGGCCAGTCGTCCTAAGCCTCCATTTCCCAAACCGGGGTCAGGTTCCTGTTCCAGAACGTCATCGAGTTCTAACCCCAACTCGGCCATCACCTGGTTAATTTTTTCGTAGATGCCCAGGTTAATCAAATTGTTACCGAGGTGTCGTCCCATCAAAAATTCGGCGGACAGATAACACACCACTTTGACCTTTTCCTGTTTATAGGTGGCGGTGGTTTTCAAAAAACGATGCAAAATGCGATCGCGGATGGTGTAGGACAAGGCCATGTAATAGTCGTAGGGAGTCGCCTCAGACCGGTCAATCCCCTGAAGATAGAAAAGGTTATCGAGAAAGGCCCGTTTGAGGGTGGCAGAATCCATCCCGGTGCGGTCATCTTCAATGCGGACAGATTCATTGGGACTAACGGTAGAAGCGTAACTGGTTTCCATCATGTTTCTTCCTTAACCAAGGCGATCGGTGTAGTTGGCAGGGCAGTCACGACCCAGGGACAAGCCCCCGGTGATTGCACTCTTTAACGTTATATTCCATTCCTGGGATTTAATTTGCTAGAGAGGGGCTAAGTTGCCAGGAACCTGAATATTCATCAGCAAGTGATGACATTTAGGCTGTCTCCGTTTCGGGGTAAACTGGAGAGCATTCACTTTTTGCTTATTGCGCCTTTATTTTTTCTCAACCATGCAAAAACAGCGTTGGTTAGTTCTGTTGATTGTGTTACTGGCGATCGCCGCTAGTGTCGTCCTGGCCCTCGTGCCGTTACAGTTGGGTCTTGACCTGAGGGGCGGGGCGCAATTAACCATGGAAGTCGAACAGCCCAAAAACTCGCGGGCCATTCAACCGGAAGACCTAACCGCCGTCAAAACCGTCATTGAGAATCGGGTTAATGCCCTAGGGGTTTCGGAAGCGTTGGTGCAAACGGTGGGACAAAATAAAATTTTGGTGCAATTACCGGGCGTAACCGATCCGACCCAGGCAGAACGTATCCTGGGGGGAACTGCCCAATTAGAATTTCGCCAACAGAAAAAAGGCACAGAAGGGGAATTTCAAGCGGAATACAGTATCAAACGCCAACTCGATGCCCAACTAGAGCAGTTACGCAAACAGGGCGGTTTGGCCAAAGATGATCCCCAACTCAACGAACTACAAAAAAATTGGGAAAAATCCAACGCCGCTATCCTCAATTTGTCATCAGTGCATACAATTACGTGATCAGTGCATGCGCAATCACGTGATCAGTGCATGAGAGCCACGTGATCAGTGCATGATCATTCACGTGATAGGTGTGAGATCAGCCACGTGAACAGTGCATGCTCAGTCACGTGATCAGGGCCTGCTGAGCTGCGTGATTCCTGTCTGCTCATCTGCTTGACAATTGCCAGCTGTGCTGCGTAATTCCTGCCTGCTCAGCTGCTTGATTATTGCCAGCTGAGCAGCATGATTCCTCACAGCTGAGTTCCATGATTATTGCCTGCTGACTGTTTGATTCGTGCCTACTCAGC
>CAYPJS010000153.1:0-2863 GCA_964411135.1 uncultured Anaerolinea sp. | reverse complement strand
TCGAAAGCCTTTGGATGGTCATGGTGGTGCGCCTTTCTCTACAGTCCAAAACAAGGAACTCGTCCGTCCCTCCCCAAAGGGTTCCTTCGGCCTCGTTCCCGCAGCTAACAACGGATATACTTTATTCTAACCAATGGGGGTGGTTTACGAGTTAATACTTTTGCAAACTTCGTGCCTGAATGGGAATTTTCCGAAGCAATTTACAGGAATGTGGCAGGAAATTATGAATTTAACAACAAAAAACCGGCCCGAAGGCCGGTTTTCGTCAACAAAATCGTTTGGATTACTTTCGCAGGTACAAGGACGTTGGTTCGCCGTAATCCGTAGTCGGATCATAGACAATATTGATGCCAGGGGTACCGTGTACTTTTACATCCAATCCGATAATCGAGGTGGTGAGCGTAAAGGTTTCACCGCTGTCAAGGGTGGTATTACCGCCAACATCAATAAAGCTTTCAGGCGCAAAGATCGTTCCGCTGATGGATGAGCCGGAGTTCCCGTTTAAGGAAATGACGGGACTAAAGCCGCGCGGGACATACATTAACAGGTCTTCAATGGCGTCGCCTACCTGGGCAACAGCAAAAGTCGGTTCCTCGTTAGGCGAGGCTAGCACCACATGTACACCGCCGTTGATCGAGAATGAGTTCCCGGTAAAGTACAAGGTCACACCTTTCGGACTGCTAGGATCGCTGGTATCGATAGTGAACTCGCCGCCGGTCAGGTTGACCGTCCCGTCGATGCAGTACAGCCCGCCAGAAAGAACAATCGTGCCTTTGGTCATGGTGATGTCGCCGATGTTTCCCGGGCTAAGGACCATGGGAGTTGTATCGCTGTGCTGACCGTAGTTTTCATGCGGATCACCGGCGGTGGATGGACAGGTGATATCTACATTCATGTTGGTCGCATCATGCAGCCTGCCAATGTCCACCGGTGCTGGAATAACATCGGCAGGGTCGGTGCCGTTAAAGGCGAGATCGGTATTGTAAACAATCGAATCCGTAGCCGGCGGTTCGACCTTCACTTTGAGACTTGTGCCGTCGTACGTCATGCAGGAGTTCGACCAGATTCCACCGTCGATAAGCAGTACGTCGGTGTTTCCGGTAATGGTTACACCCGGGTCGCTGGGATCGCATTCCTCCCGCAGTGCCACAATGGAATACCCACCTCCCGCCAGAGTGCCCGGTTCAACCGTGGTGACTGAAGTAACGGTATTCTTCATGGCCTCGCCGGTGAACAGGTGCACGAAAGAAGTGTTGGTCTCGTGCGTGATGGTCACCTGGACGTCCACCGTTTTGAGGCCTGAGTCGCAGCTTACCACCACGTCCACCACATCGGTGCTGCCAGCGGCGGTTGCATCAAAGCCATTGGCGGCGGCTTTCGCCAGCGCTACGCCTTCACCGGTGCTCCCGCTGCCCATCAAGATCGGTGTTAGAGTCCCGCAGTTAAAATCCGAACGGTGCATCTGGTATGCGGCAGTATTTTGAATTTCAGAGGCAATAAAGCCTCCTCCAGCCAGGCTGGCGGCATCCGCCGAGCTCTGCATGTAGCGCCGGTCGGCGTAGATCATACCCCCATCGATGGCCAGTGCGGTAAACCCGAGCAGCCCCAGCAGCGCCAGCGCCAGAAGCACCAGGATTTGCCCTTTTTCTGTAGAACGAGTGGTTTTCATAAGACCCTCCCAGAGGGATTAAGGATTGCAAGTTGGCCGCACAATGCGGTCGCGGATTTCAACGTGCATGGGCACGTTTGTGCCAGCAAAGAACGGCATGGTCATTAAATAATTATGATCAATAGCAATAATAATTTCCTTGTTTTCACAGGCACTGGTCGACGGGGTGGCGGCACAGCCGGTGATGCTGCCGCTATCGTTAATCGTTACTCCAACCGTATAACCCGTGGGCTCAAGATTTTGCATAACGCGGTTTTCAATCTCGTCGCAATAACTGGGATACAAGGAACCGTATCCTGCGCCTTCCTGAGCGGCATCCCGCATGGCTTGATATTCGAACATCATGCGGCCAAGATCCACCACGCCTGCCAGAAGGATGAGCAGGAACACCAGCATAATCGCCAGTTCCACCAGGCTTTGACCTTTTTCACTCTCAGGGTTCGCTCTGCGTTTCATCTTGGTCATCGTCCTTAGGGGATGGTGCAGGGAGTTCCATCCTCTGCGGTCATGTTAATTTCAACGCCTTTGAACTGTGCGTTGCTGAATGGACCGTCGAAGGTGATGGTCACATACGATGCTCCGTTTGTAATTTCCCAGTTCAGAGCAGTCAGGTCAACCAGTGCTGGTGAAACTCCGATTTCTCCAGACCAGGGAGCCCCAGACCCGTTACCAGAAATGGTCATTTCGACCAGTTCAGAGCTTTCTCTTTCCCAATAAACGATGATGCTGTCCAGGCTATAGGGATCCAGCCCGCTGTTATAAAGTGTCACGGTATAGGGCGAGGTACCCGAGGTCCATCCGGATATCGCCGCAGCGTTGCAGGATGGTAAATCGGTAGGAGTCGCCGTGACTGTCGTGGTGACAGTGGGTGTGCCCGGTGTTCCGGCAGGCGGCGTGAAGTTCGGGTCGCTGGTGGAGGCAGGCGCCAGCGTCCATTCCAGATACACTCTCTTGATGATGGTACGCTTGGCGGTGGAAGTAAGGTTAATGGGCCCCACCCCCGGGATGAACCCGGTGATGAAATTGAACGGCATGGAAGCGGTTACCACCACTCGGTCGCCGGCATTCGCGTCCGAGCAGTCACCGGATATCCAGTTCAAATCTTTATCGAAGATTTCGTACGTGGTGGTGACGGACAGGTCGCCGGCCAGGAACCCGGCTCTCTCAGCTTCCGCTTCAATTCCGGCTCCGCAA
>CAYPJS010000152.1:0-4826 GCA_964411135.1 uncultured Anaerolinea sp. | reverse complement strand
GGTTTAAATGAGGAGACCTTGTTGTCAATCTCTATTTCGGATGTCCTGGCTGTTCTCCTGCGCCCGGATCAACAGGATTATCAGGGCACTGCGGTAACTGTTGAGGTGGCGCGCAAACTGGATGTACCCAGAATGCTCCTGATCGTCAATAAACTTCCAACAGTATTTGATGCCGATGAAGTGAAAACCAAGGTTGAATCCATCTATAACTGTCCTGTGGCTGGAGTGATCCCGCACTCAGATGAACTCATGGCTATGGCAAGCAGCGGTATCTTCACCTTGCGCTTTCCTGACCATCCAATATCAGCACGTATCAAAGATATCGCGGAAAAAATCATTGCTTGAGGATGCAATACCCGAAAATAAACCAGTAACTAAAGACTCTGACACAAAAACTAACCCGATTTTGGCGGAATTGTAAGGGAAGATTCTCTCGAATTGATCCTGGATGGTGACCATGCTTTCTGCTGTCGAAAAAATTATCTATTTAAAGGAAGTACCTTTTTTTCAAGGCATGACAGTCGATCAACTGCGGATCCTGGCAAATGTTTGCGAAGAGGAGATATTTGACGCCGGCACCCGTATTTACAATGAAGGAGATCCGGGGGGTGTTCTCTATGTTATTGTGAGTGGCCGCGTCGGCATTGAGCTGGAGAAACATAAAGGCTCGTTTGCCCGACTTGCCACGCTTGAGTCCCACGGCTATTTTGGAGAGGCCGATCTATTCGATGAAAACATCCGGACCACCTCGGCAATTGCCATCCGGGATACGCTAACCTTACGCCTGCGCCGTGAGCCATTGACTCAATTCGCTCGCCAAAACCCAGAATTCTCACTGGACCTCATTAATGTGCTCAGTATGCGACTACGTGAAGCCAATCAGCGTATCACCGAGTTGACCCGCACTCGCCCTGAAAAACTCAACAAATTGTACGATCAACTCAGCGGTGATAACCAAAGCTGATCCTTCCTGTTGAAAATATCCGGATTTTACCTTTAGTCTGGTCCCCCGGTGAGAATCCTGCAAAATGATAAAAGTCGGCATCTTTTTTGGGAAATTATTGAATGTGCGCCGCGGCGAGTGGGGCCGCCTGCTGTTGCTGTATAGCATGTCGTTGATTGCCCTGATAGGATTGACCTGGGGCGACGCAATCGTTCAAGCAGCTTTCCTCCAGCGTGTCGGGGTACAGTATCTTCCATGGATTTTCATCGGCAATGCAACCTGCTCCATTCTGGGAATTTTTATCTACTCTGCTTATGCTGACAGGGTATCCAACACCCGCTTGCTGCTTGGACTCCTGATCATCAGCGGCATTGGCATCGTCCTCTGTCTGGCATGGCTTGCCGTCGGGTGGTTCGTTGCTGCCTATGTGCTGTTGTATCTTGTGCTCAACGTGCCGTTGTTAGATCTGTATAATGTTCATTGGGCAACGTATGTTAACGGGTTTTACGACATTCGCGCTGCCAAGCGCATTGTACCTGTGCTCGGCACAGCCGAGTGTCTGGCTGGTATCGCCGCCGGTCTGAGCATGCCATTAATCAACCGCCTGCTTAGCCCTCCATCGATCATTGGGGTTATGTTCGTCATGCTGGCAGTTATGGCGGTTCTCGCCGCAACGATGCCGCGCATTTTACATGAAAAGCCTGAGACCGCGCTGGAACAAGATAACATCACTAAGGAAGGCGACCGCTTCAAGTCTTTTATACGTGATTATCGAGCCAACCTGCGTGAAGGTTCTAATCAAATCGTTCGCTCCCCATTCTTGCTCTGGATGGCCATCTCGACATTCAGCATGACTGTCCTACTGGCATTCATCAATTACGGTGCCAGCGCAATCTTCCTTGAAAAGCTCAAAACGACTGTGGCCATATCTGACTACATCGGCGTATTGAGCGGTGTGGCTAACCTGGTGGTACTGCCGATTCAGTTGCTATTGCTCAGCCGCCTGATCACCCGTCTTGGACTGGGAAATGCCAGTCTAATCTACCCGGTGACCACGCTGGCAGCGGTGGGTGGTCTGGCGTTTGCACCCACACTCGGCACGGCAGGTCTGGCTTATTTGAATCGCACTGCACTCCGCAACGCTTTCCGCCTGCCCACTGACACCCTGCTATATAACGCAGTACCCATACGTGTCAAAGCGCGTACGCGCGCATTTATCGGGGGATTACTCATTCCAAGTGGAACGATCATTGGCGGCTTGCTCCTTTTGACTCCTTTGATGCGTATCAACTGGTTCTTGCCCGCAGCGATGATTGTTGTTGCTTTGACATTCGCAGTATCTGCCTGGATGGTACGGCAGAATTACCGAAACGCCCTGGTGGACTTACTACAACAGGAAGATTATTCAGCCCTGGCTTTGCAGCCCACGGAAAGGCAGGCGCTGTCTGAGCTTACAACCGATTCAACAATGCTGGCCCATTTATCGCAAAAGCTGTCTGAGAGTGCCAGCCTAGAGCGGACAATATTTATCGCTCAATTGATCACTGCGGTTAGCGGTGAAGCAGGGGTGCCATTAATTCGAAAAATTGCCTTAAACACAACTGACAGCCGAATGCGCGCATCGCTTGTGGATGTACTCGCCGCTGCTGAATTAAGGGGGACCGCTGTGCGTAATTTTTATATCGAACTGCTAAGCGATCCCGATCCTCAGGTGCGTCTGTCAGCGATCAGCGGATTTGAACAGGTTGAGGGGATCAGTGATGCTGGTTATCTCGAGGTTGCATCCAGAATGCTGGATGATCCGGAGCCTGATATCCAGTTGCGCGTGCTGCCAGTCCTTATGTCGTCGAAAAATCTTGATGGGCATGATGCTGCAGTAGGTAAGCTGCGTCAGTTAGTAAGTTCTTCAGATGCTCACACACGTTCCCGGGCTATATACATTATCGGACAGTCTTGCGCCTTCGGTTTCCTGCTGGACCTGGTGCGATCTTTGACGGATTCCGAAGACGAAGTACGTCTTGCGGCTGCTTTGGCTACAGAATCGCTGGCTGAAAGCGATCTGCTAGCTGGCGGACGAGATATGCTGCTGGTTTTGGCTCTGCTGCTGCTGCATGATCCGATTGAAAGGGCCCGGGTGGCGGCAGTCACAGTCCTGGACCGGTTGAGTCGGGGAAGTGGAGCTTGTGCGACGGCCGCTGGCGAGAGTTTAGTATCGGTTCTGTCTGACCCTAGTAGAGAAGTCAGAGAACAGGCCATCGAAGCCCTGGTAAGGATAGGGCAGCGGATCATTCCCACTGTTGAAGGACAGCTTGCCGTTCCTGAGACCCAATTACAAAAAATGAACTCTGTCGTCCTGGCACGCATCAAGCCAAACAAGTATGGGCCATATGTCCTTGGAAAGCTTCTCGAAGAGACCCTGATTACGATCTATAAAAACCTCAACTGCCTGAACGTGCTCTCTACCTGCCCTGGCCCAGCTGCTTCAGTCCTGCAGCAGGCATTGGGAGAACAGAATACCAGTTTACTCCGGGAGCTCTTCTATCTGATTTCTGCGGTTCGGAATCCAACTACTGTGAATGCCGTCGAAAAATCCCTTCGCAGCCAACACCTTTGGGAACGCGCAAATGCCGTCGAGGCGCTCGAGTCTTTAACGGCGCCAAGAACCGCTGCCCTTATTACTCCATTGATGGATCCAGACCAATCTTCGCAAGTGGCAATGACGCTGGCAAACCATGCCTGGGATATTGCCTGCTTCACACCTTCCGCTGCCATTAAGGTACTACTCAGTGAGGGTAACATTGCCTGGCAGAGAGTTTTAGCGGCTTCTGTATTGCCTGAATTGAGCGAATCTCTCAACCAGACTTCCCGGGTGGAAATCGAAGAACTGATACGGCAAGCCCAAATAGATCCGGATTTGAATGTGCGGGCTGAGGTAAACCGTAAAGCCTTGATCGGAGTGGGGCGAACCAACCCTGGACAAATTGGCAACGGTGTCTCGCCATCCATTTCACTTTCGCTGGTTGAAAAACTAATTTTATTAAGAAATGTACGCTTTTTCCAGGACTTGACAATCGATCAGCTGCGAGAATTGGCAAAGGAATGCAAAGTTGAGTTTTACCCGACTGGGACCTATATTTATAAAGAGGATGAACCTGGAGGGGTACTCAATATTGTTATTGATGGGATCGTTCAAATAGCCCAGAAGAATTTTAAAGGATCGGTAACGGATTTGGATAGGATCAAGGCAGGCGGTTATTTTGGCGAATCTGAATTCATCGATGGCAACCGCAGAACAACCTCAGCCATTGCCAAAACTGATACCTTCACAATGCGTCTGCGAAGGGAACCGATAATCATGCTAGCCCGCAAAAATCCCGATTTTTCCCTCCAGATGATCACGACTCTCAGCGCAAGACTGCGAGAAGCTACTGAACAAATAGCTGATCTAACGAAGACCCACCCGCAAATTCTCCATAGACTATATGACCAAATGGATGAATCCACTTAAGAAGGTGCCAGCCAACAAAATGGATGCGTTCCCCTGGTGGTGTATCATCCCCTCCTGGCCGTTCGCTGCGCGAGGGACCCGCGAGGTATTGAGCAGGCGCGCAATGCGCGCCCCTACAAAAAAACCTCTGTTTCCGGAGGTTTCTGAGCGGGCGATGGGACTCGAACATCGTCCTCTCAATGAGGACCCGCGAGCTTAACAAAAAAGACCCTCATTTCTGAGGATCTGAGCGGGCGATGGGACTCGAACATCGTCCTCTCAATGAGGACCCGCGACCTTAACAAAAAAGACCCTCATTTCTGAGGATCTGAGCGGGCGATGGGACTCGAACATCGTCCTCTCAATGAGGACCTACGACCTTAACAAAAAAGACCC
>CAYPJS010000151.1:0-3975 GCA_964411135.1 uncultured Anaerolinea sp. | reverse complement strand
AAAGAGGTCGCCCTGCTGTGTGCCTCGCACTCCGGCACCGATGAGCACTTCCAAACAGTTTCTGCACTGCAGGCCCGTCTGGGGGTAAACGAGGACGACCTGCTCTGCGGCATCCACGCCCCCACGCACGAGCCCACCGCTGAGGCCATGCGTCAACGCGGAGAAGCTTTCACACCCAATCGTCACAACTGTTCCGGCAAGCACACGGGCTTTTTAGCCTCTACGCTGCTGCACGGCACCTCTAAAGCGGATTACATCAACCCGCAGCACCCCATCCAGCAAATGATCATCAAAACCTTTGCTGAGATGATCGAGTATTCTTCCGAAAAAATCGCCATCGGCATTGACGGCTGTTCTGCGCCGGTGTTCGGCGTTCCGCTGTACAACGCGGCGCTCGGTTTTGCCCGCCTGTGCGACCCGAGCAGCCTGCCCGAAAAACGGGCTGCCGCCTGCCGCCTGGTGACCCGCTCGATGGCTGCCTACCCGTTCATGGTGGCGGGGCCAGAGCGCTTCGATACGCTCGCCATGGAACTTGGCAAAGGCCGCTTCATTTGCAAGGGGGGTGCTGAAGGCTACCAGGCTATCGGGATCCTTCCTGGCGCGTTGGGCGAAGGCAGTCCAGCCCTGGGCATTACCTACAAGGTGTCAGACGGCGACCTGACCGGGCGGGCCCGTCCGGTGGTCGGCATCGAAATTCTGCGTCAGTTGGGTTTGCTCACGCCGGATGACATTGCCGGATCCCTGGCGCATCTGGCTGCCCGGCCGGTGACCAATTGGCGCGGCTTCCAGGTCGGTCAGATGGTTCCAGCCTTCGAGATAGATTGGTCAGAATTGAATCCTCGCATTCCAGCGGCATGAAAGAACCGGCCTCCACCAACCCTTCCCTGGCTGAAAAAGCCCTCGTTATCCACAACCGGCTGATGGTGCTGTATGGCGCACCGGAATGGCGCCTGGCGCTGTCTGCCATCGACGAACTGGTCTCGACCATACTTTCGCAGAACACCAACGACAAAAACCGCGACGTGGCGTTTATTGCTCTAAAACAGTCCTTTCCGGATTGGGACGACGTACTGACTGCAGACCCGCAGGCAGTCATCGAGGTGATCCGGCCGGCCGGGTTGGCCAACCAGAAGGGCCCGCGCATCCAGGCTGTGCTGCAGCAGATCAAAGCAGAGCGCGGTTCGCTCGATCTCAGCTTTTTAAAGGACGTGCCAATCGAGAAAGCCATGGATTGGCTGACAGGTTTTAAGGGTGTTGGACCAAAGACGGCGTCCATCGTACTGTTGTTCTCGTTGGGCATTCCGGCTTTTCCGGTCGATACGCATATTTACCGAGTCAGCGGGCGGTTAGGACTCCGGCCGGAGAAGATGACCGTCGAACAGGCACACCCGCACCTTGCAGCCCTGTTCCCTCCGGACGAGTACGGTCCGGCGCACCTTAACCTGATCCGTCTGGGGCGTGAGATTTGTCACGCGCGGAAACCAAATTGCGCGGCATGCCCCCTGACCGATGTGTGCGATTTTTTTCCGGACCAATAACCCGTAGAGGTCGGGTATGCCCGACCCCTACCGGATCCAATCAACTATTTACGCTAATACCATTCTTAATGGCAAGTAAATAACATTATCGCTGCGCCAGACCGACCAGGGTGCGGAATCCCAGATAGGCTGCCGGCATATCCAGCGCAGTAAATTCGATCGTGCGCCCATCGACGCGAGAAGCGCCTGGCATGGTAATGGCAGCATCTGCCATATTCGACGCCTGGAATTCCACCTTGACCTTCACCGGCGTTTTGATCTTCAATGGCTGTGGGTGTTTACCGGAGACTAAATTGCGCACGGCCCGTTCTGCAGTCTCGCGGATCAATTGATGCGCCGCCTCCAGCGGCAAGCATTCCGCTGTGAAACGTCCGTGGGCCGTCTTCACCTGCGCCGTTTCGACACCCGCTACCCATTCGCGTGCTTCTGCGCAAACGGTCTGATCACCGGAGACCATCAAGGCCGGTACATTAAAATGCCCGCACACACTGGCGTTCAATCCGAATTCGCCGGTCAGCCGGTCATTCAGCCACAGGTTCGCCACGCGTACACTCGACCAGGTATGGTCGAGGATGGCATGCAGCGAGCCAGCCCGCGCATGGTAACCGATAAAGAAGGCGGCATCCACGCCGCTGTCGACTCCCTGTACCATCGAGAACTGCGACGGCGACCCGCAGTTTAAACTGGCACGTGGATCAAGCTTCTCGATTAAGATATTTGTGCTGTTCCAGTGCCCATCCGCCACAATAAATTCACTCGCGCCCGCCAGCGCAGCACCCTGAATTGCAGCATTGACATCCTCGGTCATGACCTGGCGGAATCGTTGGTATTCAGCCGTACTCGGATCCACCTGATCCCAGTTGACCACGCCAGAGATGCCTTCCATATCGACAGCGATTAACAGTTTCATGTTTTCTCCTGAAGGTTTAGGGTAGCAGGTTTAGTATACACCCGGGCAGCGTACCTTGCCCTGGCTCTGGCAGAATTACCGAACAGGTCCGCGCAACATCGACCTGGATTTGCAATCTTGCGTCCGCGCGTATAATTGAAGCACAGGAGCAGTTTATGCCACAACTATTCTATGGATCAATCCAACGCGAGGGAGTGCGCATTCAGTATTACCGCACCGGGGGTGAAAAACCGCCGGTCATCATGCTGCATGGTTTATCAGACAACGCTCTGAGCTGGAACCGCATCCCGCTGCTGCTCGAGGTTGAGTTTGATGTGGTCATGGTCGATGCGCGCGGTCATGGAATTTCCGGTCTGGATGCGCGTGGAGCTGGCCTGGGTGTGCAAGCGGATGACATTACCGCCCTGATCGGGCAGCTGAATCTGGTGCATCCGATCCTGATCGGGCATTCGATGGGGGGCGCTTTGGCAGCCCTGTTGGCAGCCCGCCTGCCAAAAGTGGTACGCGGCGTAGTCCTGATCGACCCGCCCTGGCGGGATGAGGCTGAGATCGGCGGCAACGGTAAAGAACGCTATGCCGAGAGCGCACGCGAGGTATTTCAAAAACATAAAGAAACCGACCTGGACACGCTCATTGCCCGCTGCCGGGCTGACAATCCACATTGGGATGAGAGCGAATTCATGCAGTGGGCCAAAGCCAAACAGCAGTTCAACCCGGATGCTTTGAACACGCTCGTCATCCGCGAATACCCCTGGCACGAAATTACCCAGCGCATAACCTGCCCGGGATTGCTCATTACCGGTGACCCGGCGCTTGGCGCTGTGATCACCCCGCTGCTGGCTGAAAAAATCAAGAAATCCTGGCGCAAAGGGCGCGTGTTGAACGTCGCAGGCGCAGGGCACTCCATTCACCGCGACCAATTTGTACCGGTCATGCGCGCCTTGAGCGATTTTCTGCACTCGCTCGGACGCTGGAACCCAAAAAAATAAAGGCGCATCCTTATCGAACGCGCCTTTCTCAAATCATAAAATCTGACAGTTACGGCAAGGTGTTGCTGGCTGCCCAATCTGTGCCAAGCACCACCGCGATGTCATAGGATGCGTTCGGATCATAGCGGTTGTAAACGCGCGGGTTCTGCAATCCCATCATGTTCGCAAGGTATTGGACGGTATAAGGTTTACCGTTGTAAATGAAGATGGTGGTTGTATCGAATACTTCTCCGGCATTGGATTCATCCACGATATTCAATTTCAAGCCGCGCATCCATTCCGCGGTACGTCCTGCCAGCCCCTCGGTGGTGGATCCATTTTGCACGGATATACGTGCTGCCTCAGTTTCCACCAGCACATTGATGTCCTCGCTCACGGCTGCCGGACCGACCGCACCGGAGGAAGAGAAGATCTCATCGCGCAGCAGGCGGATCTCATCCGGGATGGGGATCAGGATTGCCTGTCCATCCGCTGACATGGCAGATTCAACCATATCCGGACTGATAACCCCCTGTTTAATATTATCGGTATTGATCTG
>CAYPJS010000150.1:0-8185 GCA_964411135.1 uncultured Anaerolinea sp. | reverse complement strand
AACTGCGAATGTTTCACCAGATTGCGGAATTTTGCCTGCAGGTTTTCACGCATCTCGGGATAAGAGGAAAATCCAAGGGCGCGGGCAAAGCGCGTTATGGTTGGCTCGCTGATGCCCAGTGCGTCAGCGATTTCACCAGCCGGCATGAAGGCTGCCTCGTCCTGGTTGTCGCGGATAAAATCCGCTATTCTTTTTTCGCTTTTGGTGAAGGTTTCGTAACGCGCGGCGATCAGTTTGATCACGTCGGTTGGGCTGTTTGCATCATTTTCCATAAGAACCTCTGTCAGAAAACTGTCAAAATTCTTGAAAATGTAAGTTAGCCAACATTATCTATCATACAGCAATTCATTTTTGTTTTCAATACAGGAATGCAATGAATTTACGCAAGTGAACAATCCGCGGCACCCACAGAGGGCGGGAAACTGCGGGGTCGGGAGGGGCTGCTTTTTCGCGGTGGGTTTTCCGACCGCAGCTGGCAGGTACTGTGTTCAGTTGTTCAGGATGGGGATTTCGGGCAGTTCCAGCAGGGATTGGCAGAAGAAATCAGCGTTGGCGTCCGGGTCGTTATCGATGGCGGCTGTGACCATTCCGGCTTTATGCGCACCGTCGAGCTCGATGCCCAGGTGCCCGACAAAAATTGCCTCGCCGGGGTTCAGGTTGGCCTGACGCAGGGCGTAGGAATACACTGCCGGATCGGGCTTATGGACGCCCAGCTCAGTCGAGCAAGCCACGATGTCGATGAAGGCGGCTACGCCGGCTTTTTCGAGGCGGCGCATCTTCCATTCGAGCGGGTACATGGTGTCGGTGATGATGCCCAGCTGCAAGCCGCGCGCTTTAAGGGCTGTCAGCGCTTCGGCAGCGCCTGTCACGGGCAGCACGTCGTTCGAGTAGTCGACGATGCGTTTGGTGAAGCTCGTGCGCTGGTCCGGATTGTGTACTCCGCGCATCTCCAGGAAGGCGTCCCAGTAGGCATCATGCCCGATTAAGCCGCGATTGGCCTGCGACTTCAGCGCGAGCTGGCGTTCCAGCTGATCGGGCGATACGTCGCGCTGAAACCCGTTCTCCTCCAGCAAATCGAGCGCGAACTGCTCGGTGTGACCGGAGCGGGTGTAGAGTATGCCTGCTGCATCGAAGAAGATGGCCTTGATCATGAAAGCTGCCCCTGGGTTAAGAATGGCAAAGCCGGTCTGCCTGCCAGCAATGCCTGTTTGTGAATAATATTATACACAACTTTCAAAAAAATAAAATATGTAACTTCAATTACATTATTTTTGACCTTGTTGCCTCGTTTCCCCCTCAGGAATGGACGGGAAGACCGCGCGTAAGAAATCAACCGGAAAGCAGCAGGTAGACCGCCCCGCCCAGTATGAGCACAGCGAAGATCCCCCACAACAACCACAGCGGTGCACCCTCGACTGGCTGTGTCTGCGGATTGGCGGGTACGAGACTCGGCGTGGCCTGTGGTTCAATTTCAAAGCCGGGGTCAATCTCCTCCTCGTTCGCTTCTTGCTCGCTTTCGGCCTGGTTGGGTGCCCATTCGCCGGTAAGCTCCTGGCGAATGCCTTCAAGCACATCCGGCAGGTCATCGCCGAAGGTGGCTTCCAGCGAGCGCATGACTTCGGCGCGCAGTTCCTCATCCGGTTCCCACAGCGCCATCTCACCCAGCACGCGCACTGCATTCTGGTCCGGGATGCGCGCCAGAGCGCGGATAGCCTTTATGCGGATATCGCGGCGGGTGCCGGCGTGCCCGGCCAGGGTTGCCAATCCGTAGATCATCGAGTGTTCGGGGTTTTGCGGGGCGTCGTCTTCAGGGATCATAAAATGATTATACATGCGTGTGAGGTAGAAATCACCAGGCGGATGACGCCAGTGAAAACCCCTCTACAACACCATGAGCTTTATAGTGCTTTTGAAATCTCGGAGCGGATTGAATTAACCCATGCAAAGTGAAGAATACTTGACCTATTAATTTCCCTGTCAAAATGGGAAATACCTTATACGGATATACATAAATTGTTGTCAGCGAGCGAAAATTTATGGATAATTATTGTTAGTCTAAAAGTAATAAATATTTTGTAAAATCGTAAAATTGTGGAAATATAGAGGATACGGGGATGGACACACTTCTGAGCAAACATTGGCATCATCTGTCTACTAATGACGTGCTTGACCTCCTTGAAACGAATCTGCAAAAGGGATTGGACCTGTTTGAGGTCAAACATCGGCAGGATCGCTTCGGACTAAATGTTCTGACTCCCAAAAAAGAAAAAAGTCCCCTGGTTCGCTTTTTGTATCAATTAAATAACCCCCTGATGATTATTTTGTTAATAGCCAGCGTATTAACCGCTGTGTTAAAGGACCCCCTCGACGCAGTTGTCATTTTTGGAGTCGTACTGATCAATGCAATCGTGGGCTATATCCAGGAAGCACGTGCCGAGCAATCTATTGCCGCGTTGGCAAAATCGATGACCGCGGAAGCGGTTGTGATTCGCAGCGGAAGTATTATTCGTTTGCCGGCGTCTGATCTGGTACCCGGGGATATCGTCCAATTGATTTCCGGCTCACGGGTTCCGGCTGATTTACGCCTCATATCCTCGCGAGATTTGCTTGTAACGGAAGCTGCCCTTACCGGTGAGTCCCTCCCCGTGGAAAAGGATGCAGCCCTGACGGTTGAGCATGATGCAGTTTTGGCCGAACGCCGAAACATGGCTTACGCCTCAACATTCGTTACATTTGGCTCTGGAACCGGGGTTGTTGTGGCAACAGGCGACGGCAGTGAGGTGGGGCGTATCTCCAAATTAATTTCCTCTGCGGCAGAATTGGAGACCCCCTTAACGCTTAAGATCAAACAATTCAGCGGCATGCTGCTGATTGCCATTCTGGTCTTGGCGGCGATCACGTTTGGGGTTGGTTTACTCCGCGGACAATCATTGGTCGATACCTTCATGATAGCGGTCGCCCTGGCTGTTGGCGCCATACCCGAGGGACTGCCTGCAGCGATTACTGTTACACTCGCAATCGGTGTCTCGCGCATGGCGCGCCGGCGCGCCATTATTCGGAATTTGCCTGCTGTTGAAACCCTGGGGTCAACCACTGTCATCTGCTCTGATAAAACAGGCACGCTCACTCAAAATCAAATGACGGTTAAAGAAATAGTTACCCTGGACGGATTTTACGATGTCAGCGGGGTTGGATACCAACCGGATGGATTAATCTCGGGGGATTGGAAGAACGATGCGGCTGTGATGGAGGTGCTCAAGGCGGGATTGCTATGCAATGACAGCCAGCTTGTCCAGAAAGAGGATCAATGGGCCATTCAAGGCGACCCCACTGAAGGCGCATTATTGGTTTCTGCTGGTAAAGGATCGTTAAAAATTGATGGTTCTGCTTACCCGGGCCGGCTGGATTCAATTCCTTTTGATTCTCAGCATCAGTATATGGCGACATTGCATGAGGATGGAACTGTATATATAAAAGGAGCGGCTGAAGTGCTGCTCGATCGCTGCTCTGGAGTGCTCAATTCCTCTGGTCAATCAACTATTTGCAGCAGCGAGGTTTTCCAAAAGGCACTTGAAAAGATGAGTTCACAGGGCTTGCGGGTGTTGGCTTTTGCCCGGTTGAATTTGCCCGGTGCCAAAAAAATTACTTATGACGATATAAAAGGTCTAACGCTATTAGGGCTGCAGGGTATGATGGATCCGCCCCGTCCGGAAGTTGTGGACGCCATTCGTGCAAGCCAGCAGGCTGGCATTACGGTAAAAATGATCACTGGAGATCATGCCCTTACGGCTGCTGCTATTGGAAAACAAATTGGTTTATGCAAGGCTGATTGTGCGGCAGTGCTAACCGGGGCAGAGCTTGCCCGGCTAACGGATGCCGAATTGATGGAACAGGTCGAAAATATTAATGTTTTTGCCCGAGTAGCCCCGGAGCAAAAACTTCGCCTGGTAGAAGCTTTGCAGGCACGCGGCCACGTTGTCGCCATGACAGGAGACGGGGTAAATGACGCTCCAGCGCTCAAACAGGCCAATATCGGTATAGCGATGGGGATTACTGGAACGGATGTATCTAAGGAAGCTGCGGATATGGTCCTTACAGATGATAACTTTACCTCCATTGAAGCTGCGGTTGAGGAGGGTAGAGGGGTCTTTGACAACCTGATCAAGTATATTGCCTGGACGCTCCCCACCAACCTGGGTGAAGGGTTGGTGCTGTTGGCTGCAATATTCCTTGGAGTGACTTTGCCCATTCTGCCCATCCAGATCTTATGGATCAACATGGTTACAGCAGCGGTTTTAGGTTTTTCTCTATCACTTGAACCCAAAGAACCTGGTTTGATGCAGCGTAAACCGCGTGATCCGAAAGCCCCCATCCTCAATCGAGTGTTGATCTGGCGCATCATCCTGGTGAGTACGATCATTTTGGTAGGCGCTTTCGGGCTATTTGAATACGAGCTCAGCCGCGGTGTTTCAATTGCAGAGGCGCGCACGGTGGCTGTTAATGTGGTCATTTTTGTGGAACTCTTCTACCTCTTCAACGCACGTTCTCTGACTCTCTCTCCTTTCCAATTGGGAATTTTCTCTAACAAATGGGCGGTGGGGGGTGCACTCTTAATGGTATTGATCCAGTTGTTGTTTACCTATGCACCTTTCATGAACACCCTTTTCAGCAGTGCTCCAATCCAACCATCCCTCTGGTTGGGCGTTATAGTAGTAGGTTTATTGGCCTACATCATGATCGAAATTGAGAAATGGCTGCGGCGCAGGCTGACCAATCCATCGGAAAAAGAATTGTCGGTTCAGCCAATGAATCAATAAATCGGCCATTTGCGGCCGGGTTTTACGCATCAACAACCCGGGGATGAAATCTACGGCAACTGATAACCACGTTTCGCGGGCAAATGACTGCAGGGGGCATGGGTACTGTTTGTTATTTTCCACAACCATCTTTAAGATCGTTGTGTGAACCGAAACCTTACCCTCAAAAACCACAACCGCGATTGAGCTTTGGATCGTAGATTCCTGGTTGTCATGTCGAATAGAGGCAATACCGAGCAGTCTGGAAGGAAGCAGATCAAGCCAGGTGGTTTTTCTGATGTGTACACCATAAATACTATAATAATGAAAGAACCATCATTTCTCTGGAGGCAACTATGCCGCTAACCTTCGACCTGCCTTTTGACCAGCTTCAGACCTACACCGGCATCAACCCGTGTCCGCCGGATTTTGACCGCTTCTGGAACGACGGCCTGACTGAAATGCGCCGCCTGCCAGCGGATTTAGAACTGGTGCCGGCGGACTTCAAGGCTGCCGGGGTGGAGTGTTTCCATCTTTATTTCACTGGCGTGGGCGGTGCGCGCATCCATGCCAAATTCCTGCGCCCCCAGCACATCACCGCACCCTGCCCGGCCCTGCTCATGTTCCACGGCTACGCCTATGATTCGGCTGATTGGTCGCGCAAGCTGGGCTATGCCTACCAGGGCTTTGTGGTGGCAGCCATGGACTGCCGCGGGCAGGGCGGACTATCGCAGGACGTGGGCGGGGTAGCTGGCAACACCCTGCATGGACACATCATCCGCGGGCTGGAAGATGCGCTGGCGGGCAGCCCGGAGAAGCTGCTCTTCCGCCAGATCTTTCTGGACGCTGCCCAACTGGCGGACATCGTCCTGCGCATGCCTGAAGTGGACGCAGCACGGGTGAGTGCTACCGGCTGGAGCCAGGGCGGCGCCTTGAGTGTGGCCTGCGCTGCACTCGAACCGCGCATCCAGCGCGCCGCTCCGGTTTACCCCTTCCTGAGCGACTACAGACGTGTGTGGGAAATCGACCAGGCCCGGGACGCCTACCTGGAGCTGCAGCAGTACTTCCGCCACTTTGACCCGCAGCATAAACGACAGGACGAGGTCTTCGAGAAGCTGGGTTACATCGATATCCAGCATTTGGCACCGCGCGTCCGGGCTGAGGTGCTGTGGGGCATGGGTCTGATGGATACCATCTGCCCGCCGTCCAGCCAGTTTGCCGCTTACAATAAAATTCAATCCAAGAAGACATTGGCGGTCTTTCCAGATTTCTCGCACGAGGAACTGCCAGGGCTGCACGATCAGATTATGCAGTTCATGCTCAAATAAAATTCCGGTGATTAAAAAAACAGGCATGGGGGGAAATCCCCCGTCTTTTCTGATTGCCTGGGTAATTTCATTAATATTGATTCGTGCAAAAAATGTTACTATGAGTACGCATGAATCTTACGGGCGATGAGAAATATCTCCTGCTGATGGAAATCTCGCAGAAGCTCCGGGATACCCTCGATCTCGATGAGATCATGGAGCACATGCTGGATACGATCAAAACGGTGCTGGATTATGACGCAGCCGGTATTTTTGTGCTTAATCAGGATCTGGTGCACAAGAGAAACGAGCAGCCGCGCGAATTGATCGCGGGTATGTCGCAGCGCGGCTATGACCCGCGTCCCGTGGCTGAGGATGCCATGCTCACCCAAGGAAAAGGAATCGTTGGCCATGTAATCTCGACAGCGAATAGTGTGGTGGCATCGGATGTGACCCAGAATCCGCACTATGTGGTCGGGCGTGAACGCACGCGGTCTGAGATCGCGGTGCCAATCATTCGCAAAGACCGGGCTATAGGGGCGTTGAACCTCGAGAGCGACAACCTGGGAGCCTACGAACAGAGCGATCTTGAGGTGCTGCAGTTTTTCGCTGACGCTGCCGCGATCGCGCTCGAGAAAGCCATGCTGCACCGGCAAATCCTTGATAAAGAATTGGTGGATAAGCAGCTCCAGCTTGCGCGTGAGGTTCAATACCGGCTGTTTCCCGATAAGCCCCCGATCATACCGGGGTATGATGCAGCGGGCATTTGCATCCCGGCTGAGGAAATCGGCGGGGACTATTTTGACCTGATCAAGTTGGCGCGGGGCAGACTGGGCGCGGCAGTAGCAGATGTTTCGGGACACGGAATTGCTCCGGCGCTGGTGATGACTTCTTTCCGCGGGCTGCTGCGTATGCATACTCACGGTCAGCTTGACCCGGCACGGATCGCCCGGGCTATTAACCGCCTGCTGCCTGAGTTCACCGCCAATGACTATTTCATCACAGCGGTTTATGCTGTGCTCGACCCGGACTCGCACACGCTTGAATACGTGTGCTGCGGCAACCCGCCGCCGCTGCATCTTCATGCAAACACCCGGCCGGAAATATTAAAAGTTCACGGCCCGGCGCTGGGCGTCTTCAGAAGGGTCGGTTACACCGCCCAGAAAGTGGTCATGCAATCTGGTGACATGGCGGCGCTATACACAGACGGTGTGGTGGAGCTCACAAATTCTGCCGGAGAGGAATACGGCCCTGAAAGGCTTGCCCATGCCCTGCAGCAGGGAAAAGATGAACCTGCTGAGGCCCTTTTGCAGCGGGTCATAAAGGATACGCAAGCCTTCAGCGGTTCAATAAGCCATCCGGATGATTTCACGCTGGTGATTATCAAACGGCTGTAAGGCTGGGAAATCCACCGGTGCGGAGGTCGAGCCGGGGCTAGATACTCCGCGCGGCTGTGGGACATCGAATTTGAAATTTTGACTAATTCAGTCTATAATTAAGCTGTATGGTGTAATCTTCAATCGACCACAGGAGGACAGCCATGTCAGTTGCACGAATCACCACTATTAAATCGTCATCGACCGTCAGCTTCGAGGATGCCGTCAAAGCGGGTGTGGAACGCGCGCATAAAACCCTCAAGAACGTCACCGGCGCCTGGATTCGCAATCAGGAGGTAATGGTTGGCCCGGACGGCCGGATCAGCGAGTACCGCGTGGAAATGAAGGTCACCTTCATCCTGATCGATTAAGGAACCCGTCGGCAATTCACGTACAGCGCCTGCACCGGAAAGCCGCAGTGTTTAATATACTGATCGACTGGGTGCGGCGTTGTGCATACCCGGAAGAATGAAGACCGCATACAATAAACCCACAGAATTTCGATTCGGCTGCGTCAACGGCAGGAGGTATTCATGGAACTGGGAGCATTCTCGGTCAGTTTGACGGTTAAGGATATTGAAGCCTCCCGGGCTTTCTACCAGAAGCTTGGATTCACCATTTTCGGCGGGGATCAGGCCCAGAACTGGCTGATCCTGAAGAACGGCAGCACGGTCATCGGGTTATTCCAGGGTATGTTCGAGAAGAA
>CAYPJS010000149.1:0-4036 GCA_964411135.1 uncultured Anaerolinea sp. | reverse complement strand
TCAATGCCTGGTTCCGCTACGACTGGAAACCGCTCACCCGGCTGGAAGTTCGGCGCGCTCTGCAGATCCTCAGCTTCAGCCGCAAGGACCTGCTTGAGTTAATCAAGCCTGTGCCGGCGGAAGAACTGGACCGCAAATACCCAAACGAACGCTGGAGCATCCGTGGTGTGCTTGGTCATATCGCCAATGCGGAGCATTGGTACATGCAGCGCCTGGACCTGGCCGGCGTTGAGCGGCGTGAGCTGCCCGAGGATATATTCGAGCGGATGAGGGTTGTGCGGGAACGGTTGGAGCAGGTGCTGCCAGCCCAGGAGGGCATCGACTTGGTGCACGGAAAGGATGGCGAATTCTGGAGCCCGCGTAAACTACTGCGCCGAGCCGCCTGGCACGAACGCGACCACATTGAGCATATTCAGAAGCTGCTGGCCTTGTCTTTAAACCATTGAGTGAAGCACCTTGCACAGCTCGGCATCATAAAGTCCCCCGGGTTCAAAAAAAGCTCCTGCGTATTTGGCAGGAGCTTTTGAAGCCCGATTAATCTGGTTTATCCTTCCACCTTGACCAGGTGGTAGTTCTTGCGGCCGCGCCGCACCACCAGGAAATGCCCTTCCAACAGGTCAAGGGTCGTGACTGCCTGCGCGCCATCACTGATGCGCTGGTTGTTCAGGTTTACCCCGCCCTCAGCCACCGCCCGGCGCGCCTCGCCTTTCGACTGCGTTATGCCGCTTTCAGCCAGCAGATCGACCACGTTCAACCCTTCCACAAGGCGTGCTCGTGCCAACGTGCTCGACGGCACATCCGCAAAGATATCCTCAATCTCAGCCGCCGATAATCCTTCCAGTGCGCCGCCGAACAGCACCTGAGCAGCCTGCTCAGCCTTGGCCAGGGCGGTTGGACCATGCAGCATGCCGGTCATCTCGCGTGCCAGACGTTTCTGCGCCTCGCGCTGCTCCGGGTGATCCTTCAGGGCTTGCTCCAGCTCCTGGACTTCATCCTGGGTCAGGAAGGTGAAGTAGCGAAGGTATGGAATGACATCCCGGTCATCGGTGTTCAGCCAAAACTGGAAGAAACGGTAAGGTGAAGTACGCCTGGGATCCAGCCAGACAGCACCGGATTCGGTCTTGCCGAACTTCGTGCCGTCAGCTTTGGTGATCAGCGGGTAAACCATCGCGAACGCACTATCACCGGTCACACGCCGGATCAGCTCGACGCCGGCAGTGATGTTGCCCCACTGATCCGAGCCGCCAGTCTGCAGCTTGCAGCCCTCGACCTTGTACAAATGCAGGAAGTCGTACGACTGCATCAACTGGTAGCTGAACTCAGTGAAGGACATGCCGTCCTCACGCTCGAGGCGGGTTTTGACCGATTCCTTGTTGATCATGGCGTTGATAGTGAAATGTTTGCCGATATCGCGCAGAAAATCAACCAGGTTAAGTTTGAGCAGCCAGTCCGCATTGTTCATCACCCGCGCCGGATTGCTTTTAACTTCAAAATCAAGGAAGTGCGCCAGCTGACCCTTGATACACTCGACGTTGGCCTCGATTTCCTCGCGGCTGAGCAGCTTGCGTTCCTGAGCCTTGCCGCTTGGATCGCCGATCATGGTTGTGCCGCCGCCTGCCAGTGCAATGGGGTGGTGGCCAAACCGCTGCAGACGCGCCAGTGCGATCAGCGGAACCATATGCCCGATGTGAAGACTATCTGCAGTGGCATCAAAGCCGTTATAGATCGTGACCTTCTCGCGTACCAGCAGGTCCTGCACGCCTTCCACGTAGTCAAAGATCATACCGCGCCATTTTAGTTCTTCAAAAGCATCGAGTTTCATAATCGCCTTCCAGGGAGTGGTTAAAAGTACCCCTCATTTTAGCACGGTTAGCGCAGCGCAGAACATCCCGCTCGCCTAACCGCAAATTGGATTACATCGATCGTGCGGGTTCCCGGCCTGCCAGCCCGTTGGCATCCATGTGCTCCACCAGCAGGGCACGCGCCCGCGCCAGGATACTCTCCATCCAGCGCTCGGTTGACTCGGCTTGCAGCACTGCGGTTTCGATCGGAGGAGCAAAACTGATATGGGTGATAATATCGGGCGCTTTGCGCGAGATCAGCTGCCAGATGACCTGCGTGAACTCGGCTACCCGGCGGCGGTCGATGGGTTTTTGGCGCAGGCGGGTCAATGGATGATTGGCAAAGCGTTCCATCAGAACCCCGCTGACCATCGCCAGAGATAATTTCGTTTCAGGCGCTTTGCGCAGCATGATCTCCAGGCTCGGTGACCAGGTTTCCAATGTCTCAATCGAGCCGGGCATGACTGCCGGGTCAGGGTCGATGTGGCCGGTGCCAAACTGCAGCAGGGCGCCGCCGCCGCGTAAATGTTCAATGGCGCTGCGCAGCGCCGGCATACGCTGCGATGGATCGGGGCTTACGTAGATCATATGCTGATTGATGTGGTTCAGCGCATGGTAAAACGGAATTTCGAACACAATGACCTTCAGGTCGCGGCGGGGAATGCTGGCCGCCAATGCTGCCGAGTCATAGGCACCCGGGTGGTTGGCTGCGACAATCAGCGGACCTTCGGTGGGCAGGGTTTCGATTCCGCGTGCCTGCATCCGAACCGATAGGTTCTGCACCAGCTGCTGCCCTGCCCCCTGCAGGCCTTGCAGCACTGCTGCCTGGTCTGCTGTGGCAAAAATACTGGCAAACCGTTGCGCCGGGTAACGAAACAGCATCCCTAACCGCTGCCGCAGGATGCCAGTCTTTGACAGTCCCATGGCCAGGAAAATTTCGTCAATGATGCGTTCGCGTAAAAGGCTTACCTGATCCACTGCCTGCATGTCCGCACTCCAGTTTATAAGGATTAACCGCTTTTCCTCAATCTGGTTTCTCAAAAAAGCCGTAAACTGTCAAAAAAAAGCTCCTGAAGGCGGATACCCTCAGGAGCCTGAAATTAAATGAGTCCGTTGGCACCCGCACCGGGTGCAGCAACCCGGTCTATTGGCGCAGAGAAGTATCCCAATTCTGCGGGGATACATACCCGCAAATGGGTGAATACAACGGGCGTTCAGAAGTCATGCAAATCATCGTATTAATGTTTGCGGTCTGAAGACTGGAGCGTAATTAGACTGATTGCCACAAAAACAACCCCAATCGCTGCCACTACCAAATAAACCACTGTAGCCATAATATACCTCCTCCTCCTGAAGGACATTCTCCCGCTGGCTGAAATTCGGAAGAATCACCACGCGACAAGAGGTTTACCCTATATAACCCTCAACATGCCAAAAAGCATCTCGTTTTTGAGGGTTCAACCGATATCAGGGGCAAGAAACCAACCTTGGCCGGCGTGCCATTAAAGCTGCTGCGATGTAGCCCCCGAATGCCGCGTGTGCTTCTATAAAATATTATAGTGACAATTGTTCTAATTTACAACTATCAAATATGCAAATCGAACGTTTTCGCAGCCGGGGGAACAGCATAGCGACGGCTATCCCGCTCCATAATATGTATACGCTGCAAGTCATGAATAAGTTCCGCAAAAACCCGGATTGTTCACCACAGAGGCACAGAGAGCACAGAGGCTGGAAATCTGAAAACCTCATCGAGGTTTATTTTCAGTCCTGAAATCCATCCTTCTGGGATTTCAGCGACGAATTAATATTATATAGGCATGGGAGAGATTGAATAACAGAAAGAGTCCTCTTACACTGTGACCCTGCGATCGATGAATTTCCACCGTCATGATTATGTGGCGGTCAGGCATCCTATACGATCAGATTTATTTGAATATTTACCGCCCATTAACCTGACCTGCATTGAGACCATCGTGGATTTTATATCCCCGGTGGCAAATATTTATTCAGGTTTACGCTGTGTTCTCAGTGTCTCTGTGATGAAAGTTCTCTTACCACCCTCCGTGATGCACGCGCTCGGGTCGGAACCGGTTTACCGGCGGTCGTGTTTCCAACGGGTGGCCTATCACAATCAATGCCACCGGCAGGATTTCTTCCGGGATATCCAGCAGCTGACGGAAAGCCCCCATTCG
>CAYPJS010000148.1:0-2333 GCA_964411135.1 uncultured Anaerolinea sp. | reverse complement strand
AATCGTCCAGGTGCTGCATGACCGCATCGACAAAGGCTTGCGACTCGATTGGCAGCCCGCGCACGGATTCCACCCGCTGCAGCCTTGTGGTCCACTGCACCAGCAGGGTAGCGGGGTTCCCCTGCGCATCCGGACTGCGCTCGAGGTTGAAAACGCGCGTCATATCTGTCACCAGCAGGATGCGCCGGTCAGGCCTGAAAACCAATGCCGAATAATATGCCTCGCCGTCGACCGCAGGCTCCGGCAAAGTGACCAGGGCCAGCATGGTGCGAGGTTCAAAGGTGTACATGCGAAAATTCAGGCCAAATGAACTGGTGCGCATGGCCTGCGGCAGTTTTTCCCGTGCCTGCTCCCAGTAAAACGACAGAAACTTAGTACCGTCCCGCTCAAGGAACTTTATAAACTGCGCGGGTGAGCTGTGGAACAGCTGCGGCAGTACGGTATTGGAAAATGTTTGAGAAAGAGTGTTGGTTTCCGAATCACTCATGAAGTCTCCTCGTTATTCAAAAAGGCCGATGTTCTCTGCCAGGGCACCATTCCTGAGAAGTGACACTTGACGCTAATTTCCAGCTTACATGCCCATCATAAACACATTAACCTTCAACCAGTTGGTGATTGCCGGGGAGGGCAGGTGAGGCGGGTAATAGACCGACCAGGAAAGCGCTTCTGCAAAATACTCGCTGGTGGCATGGTTGCCGTAGCCTCCGCCCGCGTGCACCGACCACTGGTTGACGGGGGGAATGCCGCTGACTCCGTTGGCGTAGCGCGGACCTTTAGGCTGCCCGCCCATCTCCAGCACCAGCCGGTCGGCTGGACCGCCGCCAAAAACGGTAGCCGGCAGGCTGCGCCCGGACTGCATATTGTCGAGCACGTGCGCCAGTTCGTGCACAATATGACTGCGCGGGTTGGCCAGGGTGGTAAATTCAGGCGAAAGCCAAACATCCCGCCGCGGGAACACCACGGTCATTTTGTGGTGCGAGAACCAGGTGGCAATCTGGTGGGGGAGCCCGCCCAGGTGAAATTTGGTCCCAGACAGCCAGCGACGCATCCAGATAAGGCCGGCACCGTTGAGCTGACCATCCGCAAAGGCGCGCAGCTCCTGCGCAGCAAGCAGCAGGACTGCCAGCTGCGTATCATTAAAGGAGGAAGGTGTCTTCCATCCATATTCGGCATCCAGTTGGGCTGCAAGGCTCATGTCTATAGTTTACAGGAAATGGTCTTCCAGGTACAGATCAACTAAAAACGACCGGGAGTACTGCCCGGTCGTCCTGGATTTGGATAGGAGATCGACTTACTCCATTGTGCGCAATAATTGAAAGACCAGCTGGGTCTCGCCGTTATCGGCGCTGAGGGTCATTTCATACTGAGTGAACTCCACCAGGGTATCCAAACGGCTCATGGCACCCAGAAAGGCGGCTTCGACATCCATGCCCGTCTCGCAGGCCATTTCCGTGCCGCCGAAATTGCCCGCCTCGACAACCCCATCCGCCTTGAACTTCAGGTCTCCAAAATAGGAGTTGCAGCCCGAGGAACCGCCGACTTCCGTGCCGGATCCGATTTCAAGGGTGATCGGCTGAGCTGGGCTCAGATCAATGGAGGTACCCTGCACGGTCAGGCTGTCCAACAGCCAGGAGGTATTGGCAGCCGGCGTATCCTTGGAGGAACAGCCCGCCAGAATGAGAGCAAAGAGCAGGACAACAGAAAAAATTCGGATTCGCATATTAATACTCCTTAAAAAACCTGTAGATCGTCCATATTTTTCTATTTTTAGACGGCTGCCGGGGGAATTTGGTTCCCGCTGGGGCCGTCATTTGCTGGTAGATTGAAGGCGCGACTGGTCGGTCGCGCGGGCGATCAACGCTTATTGATAACCGGGCACACAATTTTGACCAAAGGTCCTCAAAATGGACGCGCGCTCCCATTCCCTACGGTCAGGGACGCCAGATTCGCGTGCGCGCCCCTACGTAATCTTTGCGATCTTTCCAGTTAAATGTTTTTGGGTGCGCTGACGCGCACCCTGTGTCTGCTGCCCGACCCCACAACCGCTTTATGGACTCCGCGGTTGGTTAGGATTTACCCCATGAGCAGCTGATCGCGCTAAGCCATTGATTCTCCGGCATGTTTTGTAAATGTTACTTGTTTACACCGGGAATGGTGCCGGGTTACGGAAAATACAGGCGAATAACGGGTTATTGACGTGAATTTTGCATGGATTCAGGCAATTTCCGACCCGTTTTCCATGTCTATGCGAAGGAATTCAGGGTGTACTGAAATGGGTGCCGAGTTTATGGTAGAAAATAAAAGTCGAGTAAATTCTAGAATTTATTAACTAT
>CAYPJS010000147.1:0-19659 GCA_964411135.1 uncultured Anaerolinea sp. | reverse complement strand
GCCTGCCCAGGCAACCGAAACCCAGGCTCCGGTAGTTGAACCGACAACTGCCCCGGTAGAACCCACCGCGGTCCCTGAAGTGACCGAGGTTGTGTTTGAAGAACAGCCCTTCGGCGAGAATCTGCCCACCGCACCCACCATCGATACTCCGCTGGTGGTTGCATACAGTGAATTCTCACAAAAATTCAGCCCGTTCTTTGCGGACACCGCTTATGACCAGGACGTTGCCAGTATGACCCAGATCAGCCTGCTGACCACAGATCGTGTCGGCGGCATCATTTTCAATGCGATCGAAGGCGAAACTGTCAATTACAATGGCACGGACTACCTGTATAAGGGACCCGCTGACACCAAGGTTGAATATGACGAGGCCACGGATACTACCAAGTACACCGCCCGCCTGCGCGTCGGCATGAAATTCTCTGACGGCACCCCCGTCACCGCTGATGACGTCATCTTCACCTATTACACCCTTCTCGATCCGTCCTATGTTGGTTCGACCACCCTTTCGTCCTATGACATCGTGGGTTTAAAAGATTATCAGACCCAGACAACCAGCGAAGTCTATGACAAATATGCTGCCTTTGCCGAGCAGATTCTGGCTGCCGGTCCCGATCACGTTTGGGCCGAAGCCGATGGCTGGACACAAGAACAGCAGGACGATTTCTGGGCTCGTCTGAAGACCGAATGGATGGCCGATGTTCAGGGAATTATCGACTACGTTGATGCCGAGTACCGCGATACCTACGCGGAAGAATACATCGGCAAGACCCCCGAAGAAGTAGCTGCCAGCGACGAACTCAAGGTTGTCCTTGGTATGGCTCTGTGGGGTTTTGGTGAGGTCAAAGACGGTGTCTTTACCGCCGCCCCCTCTGGCACCACCTACGACATGGTCACTAGCTTCCCGACTGTAGAAGATTACTACAACGAAACCTACCTCAAGTACGAAGGCGCTCCGGTAGCCTATGCTTCCGTTGAGTCCGCCAACGGCACCGATTTTCTGGGCAATGTAAACTCTGCCTTCATCGGCTACTGGGGTCCACTGGATGAAGGAATGGGCGGCGAAGGCGTGCCCAACATCTCCGGTATCGTCAAAGTTGACGACTACACCGTCGAAGTTACCGTTAATGGTTTCTCAGCCCCCGCTGTGTACTCCATCCTCGGCGTTAATGTTACCCCGCTGCACTACTACGGCGACGTCGCCAAGTATGACTACGAAAACAATATGTTTGGTTTCGAATACGGCGATCTTTCCAAGCAGGAAAGCCTGACAGCCACCCCGATGGGCGCTGGCGCGTACAAGTTCGTCAAGTACGACAACAAGATCGTTTACTTTGAGGCCAATGAGTTCTACTATCGCGGCTGCCCGAAGATTGCAGAAGTTCAGTTCAAGGAAACCATTTCCGCGGAAGTTCCTTCTGCTGTTCAGACCGGTACCGCTGACGCTGGCGAAATGACCGGATCGCGCTCTCGCTTTGACGAGGTCGCCTCCTACAACTCCAACGGCGAAATCACCGGCGACATCATCACCACCAGCAAGGTCGACAACCTGGGCTATGGTTACGCGGGCATCAACGCTGACACCGTCAACGTTGCCGGCGAACCGGGTTCAGACGCCTCCAAGGCTCTGCGCAAGGCTCTTGGCACCGTCCTGGCAGTACACCGCGATGTGGCCATCGACAGCTACTACGGCGAAGCTGCGTCCGTCATCAACTACCCAATCTCCAACACTTCCTGGGCAGCTCCCCAGCCCACTGACGAAGATTACAAGGTTGCTTTCTCAACCGATGTCAACGGCGAGCCCATCTACACTCCCGAAATGACCATGGAAGAGAAGTATGCGGCTGCTGAAGCTGCGGCTCTGGGCTTCTTCGAAGCTGCAGGCTTCACCGTTGCCGATGGCAAGGTGACCGCTGCTCCTGAAGGCGCAAAACTGAGCTACGAAGTAATCGTTCCTGGTGGCGGCACGGGCGACCACCCTGCATTCGCTATCCTTACTGGCGCGCAGGCTTCCCTGGCCAAGATTGGCATGGAACTCAAGATCAACGACCCTGCTGACACCAACATCCTGTGGGACTCCCTGGATGCCGGTACGCAGGAACTCTGGACCGCTGCCTGGGGCGCTACCATTGACCCCGACATGTACCAGGTGTACCACAGCTCAGGTGTTGTGGGTGAAGGCGGTTCAGACTCGAACCATTACCACATCCGCGATGCAGAGCTGGATCAGTTGATTGTTGACGCCCGCAAGAGCGATGACCAGAACTACCGCAAGGCGATCTACAAACAGGCCCTCGACATCATCATCGACTGGGCAGTTGAGATCCCGACCTACCAGCGGCAGAACTGCATCATCTTCAGCACCGAACGCATCAACATCGATACCATCACCCCCGATATCACCACCTTCTGGGGCTGGATGAACGATATCGAACTGGTGGAAATGTACTAGTCCGGTAATCGGTACAACAACTTTCTAAGGAATTGTGAGCCCACCTTCGGGTGGGCTCACAAATAAAAATCTGATTCATTGGTTGTATTAGACCAATTTGCGTAAGTTTTATTGTGAAGGATCGCCATGCGTAATTTCATTTTAAGGAGACTCTTCCTGGGAATTTTCATCACGTTCTTCGGAGCGATGGTGATTTATACCGTGATCCGCCTCCTTCCCACCTCCTATGTCGAAACGATCGCGCGCCAGCGGGCAAGCAACCCGTTGAGCACCAAAACATACCAGGAATGGCTGGACCAGCTTAATGACGTCTATAACCTGGACGTGGGGATTATTCCGGGTTTCTTCGGGTGGATGGGCAATGCTGTACAGGGAGAGTTTGGCGAATCCTGGCATTATGGAATCCCGGTTACAGAAAAATTCTCGCAGGTCATCTGGGTTTCAATCATTATCAATATCATCACGCTAATTGTTGAAGTGTTTATTGCCATACCATTAGGGATAATGGCAGCCAGAAAGCAATACAGTAAATCGGATTATGCCATCACAGTCTTTGCGTTGATGGGTATATCCCTGCCTACTTTTTTCCTGGCTACGATACTAAAGTATGTTTTTTCTATAAAACTTGGTTGGTTTGACCTATATGGATTAACGGGCAGGTTTTATTCGTCCATGACGCCAACGCAGCAAATATTCAATATTGGCTACCACATGGTCCTGCCTATCGTTACACTGATGATGCTCTCGGTTGGCGGACTGATGCGCTACACACGCACCAATATGCTGGAAGTGCTTAACTCCGACTATATTCGCACTGCACGCGCCAAAGGGCTTTCTGAGAAGGTTGTCATCAATAAACACGCTTTTCAAAACACTCTGATTCCGCTGGTCTCTTATATGAGTTATTTGCTGCCAGCTATGTTTGGCGGTTCGTTGATTACGGAGACGCTGTTCCAGATCCCTGGCATCGGTTATGTTTCCTACCAGGCAATTATCCGCGGCGACATCCCATTCGCCATGTTCTATGCAACTTTCCTTCTTATGCTTACCCAGGTCAGCCTCCTGATTGCGGATCTTATGTACGCCGTGGTTGACCCGCGGGTGAGAGCGAACTAGGGGCGGTGGGATATGGCAGATATCAATAAAATTGAACCAATTGTAGAGAAAGAAGATTTGGGCAACACCGAACAGCATGAAGAGATGCAGCTCGATGATGCGCGGCGCGTCAAGGTGCTTTCACCTGGAATGCTGGTGTTCAAGCGCTTTATTCGCAACCGGCTGGCGGTTATCGGTTTTGGCATCCTGTTTTTCATGTTTTTATTCTCGTTCCTCGGCCCCTTTTTGTCACCCTATACCCAGATACAGGTATTCAAGGGTGAGGGAAGTATGTCCAAAGAATTTGCCGGGGCAACGTACAACCAGGAATTGCGGTACACGGTCGCTGAAGGCGAGACCTTCGGCAGCGGCGACCGCGCTCAGTTCCTGCTGGCGCTGGGTAAAAACACCGACACTTTCACGTTTGGCGATTCGATCTATTACTTTGTAAGTGAAGATGAAAATGTGTACCGCATCCTGCAGCTTGACCCGATGGCGGAAGAGTTGTTGGGCAACGTGCATTCGCTGGGCGGTGAAGAACTGTCGGAAGGGTTCATAAACGCGTATAAGGCCACCGCAGACCGCGGCGCAACTGCTTTTGAATTCGACGGTGTAACCTACCGGTTAACCAAAAGCAAAAAGACCACACAGATTTCTACCGAGCACGATGTGGCGCTCGCCTCGTTGAATGTGTACGACGCATACAATCAGGCGGATTCGGAAATCGTGGCATCCTACGAATTGAAACTGGCCAGCACACGCGCTTTTGCCCGGGATCAGTCAAAGTTCTTTGCAGCCGGCGAAGCCTACACAATCGAATATGGCGAAGGCCAGGTCACGATACTGGATAGCGCTGGCAAGGAATTTGCTGAGGTATCGGACATCATCGTTAATCCGATTGACCAGTCATTGTTCTTGCCGGTTGATTTTAAAGCAGCCGTCCGCCAGGCAATCGACAACAAAGAAAACAAATTCAGCTATGTTGAAAATGGTGAAACGGTCGAATATGCGATTGTTCGCGTCAATACCACCTACAACATTAAAAAAGAAACCGCGACGGAACTGATCCGGACCTTCGAAGTCCCTTCCGCGCAACATCCGCTCGGGCTGGACAACAACGGCATGGATGTGATTACCCGCCTGATGTACGGCGGACGCGTTTCACTGATGGTCGGTTTCGTGGTCATCTTTATTGAGGTGTTCCTGGGAATCATCGTTGGCGGTATTTCCGGTTACTTCGGCGGACCTGTGGACACGGCCTTGATGCGTTTTGTCGATTTGTTCAACAGTATTCCGTTTTGGCCGGTTGTGCTCATTTTTGGTTCAGTCATGGATGCGCTGGAGGTCCTCCCAATGGTCAGAATATTCCTGTTGATGGGTGTTCTGGGCATCCTGGGCTGGACAGGCGTTGCGCGTATTGTCCGCGGACAAATCCTATCGCTGCGCGAGCAAGATTTCATGGTGGCAACAGAGGCGCAGGGGATTCGCACCAGCCGCAGGATTTTCAAGCATCTTGTGCCGAATGTCATGCCGTTGTTGATTGTTCAGGCGACGGCGGGTCTGGGCGGCATCATCATCACAGAAGCGACCCTTGGGTTCCTGGGTCTGGGTATCAAATATCCATTGGCTTCCTGGGGCAGCATCATCAACGTATCCTCCGACGCGTTTGTTATGACCAATTTCTGGTTTATGTGGATTCCGGCCGGCCTGTTGATCCTGCTCACCGTGCTCGGCTTCAATTTCGTAGGCGATGGACTGCGGGATGCTTACGATCCAAAGATGCAGAGGTAGGAATTAATAATGGAAATTAAGAAAAAGGTCGACACGAATGGGTCGAAACCGAAATTAAAAAATACGTCCAAAGACGCCAACCGCATCACGGCGCGGGAATTGGCCAGGATTTCCCGGGAGAACCGGCGCATCACGAACGCAATTGAAAAACAGCGCAACCGGAAGAATGTTCCTGAAAGTGAATACCTGGCGAAGATGAAGGACCCGCGGAATGTGGTCGAGTTCGATAATCTTCACACGTACTTCTTCACGGATGTCGGCACCGTTAAAGCGGTTGACGGCGTTAGTTTTGAGATTCCTGAGGGTAAAACGATCGGCGTGGTAGGCGAGTCTGGCTGCGGAAAATCGGTGACGGCTTTATCGCTGATGCAGCTGGTACAGCGGCCGCAGGGGCAGATCGTTGAAGGATCCATCCGATTAAATACGGGCTACAACACCTATGACATTGCCAAAACGCCCACCGAAATCATGGAACGAATACGCGGCAGCGTGGTTTCGATGATTTTCCAGGAGCCGATGACAAGCCTTAACCCGGTGTTCCGTGTCGGGGATCAAATCGACGAGGTGGTCAAACTTCACACCCCCGGACTGACTGTCGAACAGGTTAAGGATGTCACCTTGCGCATGATCGATATGGTGGGTATCGCCAACAACACGGGCGTTTACTCGATGTATCCCCATCAGCTTTCGGGCGGCATGCGGCAGCGTATTATGATCGCTATGGCGCTGGCCTGCACCCCCATTCTGATCATCGCAGACGAACCGACCACCGCACTCGACGTGACCATCCAGGCGCAAATCCTCGACCTGCTGCGAAACCTGAAGGACAAGATCAATTCGAGCATCATGCTCATCACCCACGATCTGGGCGTCATCGCTGAGATGGCAGATTATGTGGTGATCATGTATGCAGGCCGAATCGTTGAGAAAGGTACGGTTTCAGAGGTGTTCCATAATCCGCTGCACCCCTATACCGTGGGCTTGATGGCATCCAAACCGGTGATCAACCATCCGGTTGACCGGCTTTACAGCATCCCGGGCAATGTTCCTAACCCAATCAACATGCCAAATTACTGTTATTTTAAAGATCGGTGTAATAAGCGTATGAGCGTCTGCGATGGTCCATACCCCCGCGAAGAATATCTCACCAGCACTCACATGGTAGCCTGCTACCAATATGTGGATTCCGAGAAGGGAGGCAGCAATGGTCGATAAGGCTCCCGAAAAAATGCAGTTGGACTCCACCAATATGATCGAAGTGAAGGATTTAAAGCAGTATTTTCCGATCAAAGCGGGATTAATGCAGCGTGTGGTGGGCTACGTTAAAGCCGTGGATGGTGTGAGTTTTGCGATCCAACGCGGCAAGACGATGGGCCTGGTCGGTGAATCGGGCTGCGGCAAGACAACGGTGGGCAAAACAATATTGCGTTTGATCACCAAGACCAGCGGCGATGTGATTCTTAACGGGGTTGATATCTTCAATATTAGCCGTGCAGAACTGCGCAAGCTTCGCCCGCAAATGCAGATTATCTTCCAGGATCCGTTTTCGAGTCTTTCACCACGGCTTCCGGTCAGCGAGATTATCGGCGAGGCGGTTAAGGAACATAAGATCGTTCCGGATAACGAATACGACGACTATATCGACAGCATTATGAAATCCTGCGGCCTGCAGCCGTATCACAAAGACCGCTACCCCCACGAATTTTCCGGGGGTCAGAGACAGCGTATCTGCATTGCCAGAGCGCTGGCGCTTAACCCCTCGTTTGTGGTGTGCGACGAGCCTGTTTCTGCGTTGGATGTGTCCGTGCAGGCACAGATTATCAACCTGCTGAAAGATTTACAGGATAAATATCAGCTAACTTACCTCTTCATCTCGCATGATTTGTCGGTAGTGGAGCATATTTCCGACCATGTGGGCGTGATGTATCTGGGTGACCTGGTCGAATACGGGGATAAAAAGGCGATTTTCAAGAATCCCTTACACCCGTACACCAAAGCCCTCTTGAGTGCGGCCCCGGTACCAGATCCGGCCGCCAAAATGAACCGTATCATTCTTGAAGGAAGCATTCCTTCTCCGGCAAACCCGCCCTCTGGCTGCAAATTCCACACACGCTGCCGGGAACGGATGTCCATTTGCGACCATGTTGTTCCAACCAGCCGCGAAGTCGAGCCCGGGCATCAGGTTGTTTGCCACCTGTATAATTAAAGGTGAGATTTAAGCAATGACCAGTTCGCCAAAGAAATATGACGATGATGACGGCAGGGTAATCTGCGATATGGACGTGGAGGGGATGCGTTGGCATGATAAACGCGTCCGCCGCGAGCAAAAAGTGGCGCGCAGAGCCATTCAGGGCGATTTGTTGACCAATTCGGAAGCACGACGGTTTACCTGGTCGGCTATCCTTGCCGGTCTGGTGATTGTTCTGGTGTTTTCTGTAACATGGGTACTGTTCGTCCTGTTTCTAACCGAAATTGTCTTCAAATAAGGATGTTTGAACCCCGCAAGGGCTTATGGATGGACAACCTAAACTAATAAAAGGTGCGTACACAAGCTGTACGCACCTTTTTATATGGCAGTTTAAATCCAGCGACCCCTATGGAAAAATCTCTCATCGCTGCGAGGGGCTGCCAGCCGTATTTATTCTTTTATCAGGTATTCGCCAGCCTTGCCGAAAAGCTCGAAGGCAGCGGGTTCGTCCTTGACCTCATTGGTGAAGAGGAAAATGCGGCAGTCGCGCGTGTAGCCCCAGTCGTGCAGAACGCCGGTGATGGAGCCGGTCTTATGATAAAAATCCAGCTGGTCGCGTGGGATGTTGCGCTTGAGTAGAATGTCATCGGTGTTTGCCAGGAGCATTGGCTCCACCCAGGCTTTTTCAACGGGGGTCAGACCGTCGATCAATTCAAAGAAATGAATGGCTTCGCGGGCATCCACCCAGTTATCGAGTCCCTGCGCCCGGGCTTTGTAATCCATCAATTTGCGCTGAAGCTCGGTACGCTGCAAGCCAAGCTCTTCACGGAACACCTGTTGGATGCGCTCAATCCCCATCCGTTGAATAACCAGATTGGTGCACAGGTTATCGGATGTGGCAATCATCATTAAGAGCACATCGTGGTACGGCAGGCGGCGGGCCAGCATCCGGTAGGCAAAGCCTGCTCCGTGAACCTGCGGCTCGGCGTCGAGATCGCAGATTTCGCTGGCATCAACTTCCCCCAGACGTTCCAGCACCACCCAGGTCAACAGCAGCGGGATTTTGATGATGGATGCAGATAAAAATCTTTCGCAATTGTTAACAAATACAGGCGCTTGCCCCTTGCGCTCGAAGTAAAAAGCAAATTTAAATTTGGCTTGATTAATTTCCAAAAATCCTGTATCGATTCCCATTTGTTTATTATAATATCTATCTGCTTTCATCCTGATTAAGGTAATGGTTTGTTTGACAAGCCCTTATAATTCATGTAGAATAAATTTCAGGCTTAATCCAGGTTGAGCCGAATTTTATATCCCCCCTCCCGCTGTTTAACAGCAATCTGAACAACCCAGAGGTCAATTGCATGACAGAATTATTGAGTGTGCAAGGCCTGGAAACACAATTCCACACAAGGGAAGGGAATGTCCATGCAGTTAATGGTGTTTCTTTCACGTTAAAAGAGGGTGAGACCCTCGGGATTGTAGGCGAAAGTGGATGCGGCAAAAGCGTGACAGTGATGTCCATGCTGCGGCTGATTCCCTCTCCACCGGGTAAGGTAAGCGCAGGCAAGGCCCTCTTCCAGGGCAAAGATTTATTGAAAATGACTGATGATGAGATCCGCCATATTCGCGGGTCGCAGATCAGCATGGTCTTCCAGGACCCGATGACATCCTTCAATCCGGTGCTGACCATCGGGCGGCAGGTATCTGAACCGTTGGAAGTCCACCTCGGCATGAACCACAAGCAGGCTGAGGACCGGGTGGTGGAAATGCTCACCAAGGTGGGCATCCCCAACCCAAAAGACCGGCTCAATAATTACCCGCATCAATTCTCTGGGGGAATGCGGCAGCGCGTCATGATTGCCATGGCGCTGGTTTGCACGCCGCAAATATTGATTGCGGATGAGCCGACCACTGCGCTGGATGTGACCATCCAGGCGCAGATTGTGGAACTTGCCAAACGCATCCGCGACGATCTTGGCATGGCAATCATCTGGATCACCCACGACCTCGGTGTTATTGCCGGTTTAGCTGACCGTCTGGCTGTTATGTACGGCGGCTATATTATTGAAACCGCCCCGGTGCGCGAACTTTACGGCCATCCCAACCACCCGTACACGTTGGGCTTGCTTGGAAGCCTGCCGCGCATGGATGAATCCGGGCAGCGGCGTCTGGTATCCATCGACGGTCTGCCGCCGGTGCTGCTGGAAAAGCCAAATTTCTGTCCATTTGCACCCCGCTGTAAATTTGTTGTTGAACGATGCTGGAAGGAAAATCCCCCGCTTATGCCGATCGGTCCTGACCATCAGGCAGCTTGCTGGGTTAATCCTGAAACGGGGAGAGAACGCTAATGGCAGCCCAAGAAGTCCTTCTTAAAGTTGACCACCTGGTCAAGCACTTCCCGATCATGAAGGGTGTTTTTATTCAGAAGCAGGTCGGGGCTGTGCATGCAGTGGATGATGTAAGTTTCGATGTATATAAGGGAGAAACGCTGGGTCTGGTGGGCGAGTCGGGCTGCGGTAAAAGCACCACCGGGCGCGCCATCCTGCAGCTTTACCGGCCGACCTCCGGCTCTGTTTTCTATGAAGGCAAGGACCTGGTCAAGCTCAAGGGTGAGGAACTGCGCAAAACCCGCCGGCGTATGCAAATGATCTTCCAGGATCCGTACGCCAGCCTTAACCCGCGCATGACGGTCGGGCAGATCATCACCGAGCCTATGCTGATCCATGACATGATCAGCCAGAAAGATGCACAGGGTGAGGCCGAACGGCTGCTGAAACTGGTGGGTCTGAACCCGGCTTATACCAGCCGCTACCCGCATGAATTCTCGGGCGGTCAACGCCAGCGCATCGGGATCGCGCGCTCTCTGGCGCTGGAACCGGCTTTAATTGTCTGCGACGAGCCAATTTCCGCTCTGGATGTGTCCATCCAGGCGCAGGTCGTCAATCTGCTCGAGGATCTGCAGGCTGAGTTAGGCCTGACCTATCTGTTTATTGCACACGACCTCTCGATGGTGCGCCATATCAGCGACCGCGTGGCTGTGATGTACCTTGGCATTATCGTCGAATTGACCACGCGCGATGAACTTTACGCCAACGGTCTGCATCCTTACACCAAAGCGCTGCTCTCAGCTGTACCCATCCCGGATCCGATGGTGGAGATGAAACGCAAGCGGATCATCCTCACCGGGGATGTTCCATCACCGATCAATCCGCCGTCTGGCTGCCGTTTCCGCACTCGCTGCCCAATCGCAGCCGAAATATGTGCACAGCAGAAACCTGAATTCCGTGAGGTTTCTCCAGGCCACTGGGTGGCCTGTCACATGGTTTAGAAAATATCTCATTGAGTTTCTGATTCCTTTGAAAGGAGGTGAGTGCCGGATAACAGCCTGAAATACCCTCGAAGAAACCAGATTGGTTTCGACCACTGTTTGTTTCCTAATTATCCCGTAAGGAGGAGAAAATAATGCGATCCAAATTGTTTGTGCTCGTGTCGCTGCTGATCCTGGCCAGCTTCGTGCTATCAGCCTGTCAGCCCACAGCGGCCACTCCCGAGACCATCGTTGAAACGGTTGTCGTGGAGGTTGAAGGTGAGCAGGTTGTCGTGACGGCTACCCCGGCACCAGAAGCTGCCGAGACCCCGACCCTGCGTGTCAACCTGGGCTCCTGGCCTGATACCATCGACCCGCAGAAGTCGTCCTTCGTGAACGAAATCGCTCACCTGAAGATGATGTACGAAGGTCTGACCACCCTGGATGGCGAACTGAACACCATCCCCGGCGCTGCCGAGTCCTGGGAATACAACGAAGACGCGACTGAATTGACCTTCACCCTGCGCGAAGGCCTCACCTATTCAGACGGCACTCTGCTGAATGCCAAGCGCTTCGAATATTCGATCATGCGCAATGTCGATCCTGCCACCGCTGGCGAGTATGCCTCCATCACCGATGACATCGCCGGTGCGAAGGAATGGCGCTATGCCGAAGACACTTCCCTGCCCGAGCTGCGCGAAGGCGTCCAGGTTCACGCTCTTGATATGGCTGGCAATGCCTGCGTTGATTACGAACAGGCTGACTGCCGCATCCTCAAGATCGGTCTTGCCCAATCCGCCCCCTACTTCCACACGGTTATGTCCCTGTGGGTAACGTTCCCCGCCAAGGAAGAGAACATTTCTGAAGGTGGAGACATCTGGTGGACTTCCTCCAAGTTCCATGTTGGAAACGGGCCCTTCGTGGCCAAGTCCCTGGAACCCTATGTGCGCGGCTACTTTGAACCCAACCCCAACTACTGGCAGGGTGTAGCCACCTACAACCTGGAATTCCGTTACATCACCGACTCGGCTGTGTCCTTCGAAGCCTACAAGAACAACGAATTCGACATTGTTCCATTGGCTGCTGAAGACCTGGCGACCGTGCAGAACGACCCGGCGCTGAGCCCCGAAGCTCAGATCTACGCTGGCTCCTGCACCTACGCAGTCATGTTCCACCAGCTCAAGGAACCCTTCACCAATCAGAAGGTTCGCGAAGCCTTCGCAATGGCGCTTGACCGCGAAAGCTGGGTGACGGACGTTCTCAATAACCTCGGCGCCCCGACCCTGACCTGGATTCCCCCGGGATTCCCTGGATATGACGCTGAAGAAAACCGCTGGGGCTTCGATCCCACCGCTGCTCAGGCCGCTTTAGCCGAATCTGGCTACACGGTTGAGAACGGTCAGCTCCTGACCCCCGATGGCACTGCCGTCGAAATGGTTGACACCTTCTCTGACACCCCGCGCAACCGCGTCCGCCACGAGTGGCTGGTTGCCAAGTGGAAGGAAGTCCTGGGTGTTGATATCAGCCTCAACCCGGTTGAATCCACCACCTACACCGCCCTGACCAAAGACATCAACACTGCCCCGCAGATGTTCATCCTTGGTTGGTGCGCAGACTACCCCGATCCTCAGAACTGGCTTTCCGTTTACTGGAAGACCGGTGCCTTTGGCGAGCGTATTGGCTACAGCAATCTTGACCTGGATGCCAAACTGGCCGAAGCTGACTCAACTGTCGATCCCGAAGCCCGTATGGTTCTGTACGCCGAAGCTCAGAAGATGCTGACCGACACTGCCCCGGTTGCCTTCATGTGGAACAACGTCAACTCCTACATGGTGAAACCGTGGGTCAAGGGCTTGACCCTGACCCCGCAGGACTCCGGCTGGCCTGGCGACGTAGCCCCTCTGTCGATCACCATCGACACCGCGATGATGCCGTAAGCCTTTCATCGAAGAATCCTTTACAGCCATAACTGAATAACAAAGGCCGGTCCTGTCTGCTCAACAGACAGGACCGGCCAAACCCCGCAAGCGTAAGCCTGCTGGATCCTGAATATTTTAGGGATGACTATGGGTAAATTTCTGATTCGCCGCCTGCTATGGTTAATTCCGGTGATCCTGGTTGTGTCAACCATCACCTTTATCCTGATGCATGCAGCCCCCGGGGGACCCTGGGATCGCGATCTAAGTGCGCGCCAGGTGGACCCGGCAACACAGCAAATGTTGAACAAATACTATGGACTGGATAAACCGCTGTGGCGCCAGTTCATGTCTTACCTTATTGGTGACGTTGATGAAGAGGGAAAATTTGACTGCGGCCTGATCTGCGGCGACCTCGGTCCTTCCTACCGCCAGCGCGGCCTGACAATCCAACAAATCCTATTCAGACCCGCAGAAAACCAGGGTATTCTATCCAGCCGCTTCGGGTTTTCGATGCGCCTGGGTCTATATGCACTGATGTTTGCGATCATCATCGGTATTCCGGCCGGTGTGATTTCCGCCTTGAAACAAAATACCATGGTTGACTACGTCAGCCTGTTTATCGTCACGATTGGCATCTCGGTGCCCAACTTCGTCATGGCGATATTCTTGATTATCATCTTTGCCTCTACATTGCATATGGTGAGCATCGTTCCAAGATCCTGGGACGAAGTGAGCGTGTGGGTACTGCCAGCGGTTATCCTTGGGTTCAACACCATGGCCCGTACTGCGCGACTGACCCGCGCCTCGATGCTCGAAGTCATGCGGCAGGACTATATCCGAACTGCCCGGTCGAAAGGCCTGGCAGAGCGTGTGGTCATCATCCGCCATATGATTAAGAATTCGCTAATTCCCGTCGTTACCATCCTTGGACCGGCACTTGCCGGCTTGGTAACCGGTTCATTTATTATCGAAACCATGTTTGGTTTCCCAGGAATGGGTCGTCAGTATGTTCAGGCCATCAGCCAGCGTGATTACTCCATGATCATGGGTACCACCCTGATTTACGCGGTTCTGGTGGCGCTGGCAAACGTCAGCGTTGACATTGTTTACGTCTTCCTGGATCCCCGCATTCGGTTGGATTAACAGGTGTCCCTATGACTACTCAAGCCTCTACTCCCACGACGGGTCAGACGCAGGCACGAATTGCGGACCTGACTATGATGACGGTAAAACCGCGCAGTTTATGGCAGGATGCCTGGGCGCGGCTGGTCAGGAATAAAGCTGCGGTCATCGGTATGATCGTAATTGGGGTGGTTACGGTTGTCGCTTTACTGGCGAGCGTCATTGCCCCGCACAACCCGCTCGAATTGAACGCCGGCAAGGGGTTTCTACCGCCCGCGTGGATGGAAACTGGCCCGAACGGCAAAGCCTCTGACCCTGCCTTCCCTCTCGGTACTGACACCCTTGGCCGCGATGTGCTCAGCCGGACCCTGTACGGTGCGCGCGTGTCCATGATGGTCGGGTTCCTGCCAACCATCATCGTGATCCTGATTGGTACGATTGTCGGGTTGGTTGCCGGCTATCGGGGCGGTGTGGTGGATAACCTGCTGATGCGCCTGACAGACGTCGTCTTTGCATTCCCGGATCTGCTATTCTTCATTATCGTGATGGTCACCTTGCGTAATACTGGCATTGGGCAGGCGTTCAACGGCCTGTTGCTGCTGTTTTCAGCACTGGCTATCGTGGGCTGGGTGGGATTTGCCCGCGTTGTGCGCGGCCAAACTCTGTCTTTACGCGAAAAAGAGTTTATCGAAGCTGCACGCTGCATTGGTGCTACCGATACGCGCATTATGTTCCGCCATATCCTGCCCAATTCCCTGGGTCCGATCATCATCCTGATGGCCATGGCCATCCCCGGTTACATCATTACCGAAGCCACCCTGGGCTATCTGGGTCTGGGTTTGATCCCGTCCACCAACCCCCAGGATTTCTTCATCACCAGTTGGGGCGCCTCGATGCTCGAGGGGCAGACCGCCATTAATGCCCAACCGTGGCTTTTGCTGGCTCCGGCGATCATGGTTTCGTTGGTGGTGCTGGCGTTCACCTTCGTCGGTGACGGGCTTCGCGACGCGCTCGACCCCCGCCTGCAGGGCACACAGTAATAACGCAGTTAAAAACGATTTTGAAAAGGCGTCCGGTTTACCGGACGCCTTTTTTCACCTTCCAGGGGCAGACCGCTGTGACCTCGAATCTTGATTATAATGATACCCAGCCTGCCATACAGGTAACCATGAGCTTTTAAGGATTTTTGCATGATCTTTCGCAGCCATAAAATCGTCATTATCGGCCTGCTGGCCGTAATTATCCTGGCAGCCTGCAGCGGGCCAAACCCGACGGCTCAACCAACCGCTCCAGCGACAACTGCACCGGAAATTATTCCTACCCCTACACCAGAACCGCCCGAAGAACTGACTGTTTGCCTGGGGCGCGAACCGCAGAGCCTGTACATCTATGCCAACTCCTCGCGCTCTCAGTGGAGCGTGCTGGAAGCGATCTATGACGGACCCATCGACCGGGTAGACTATATCGATCAACCAGTGATATTGACCAGCCTGCCTTCTGCCGCCAATGGCGATTCGGTGCTGACAGCGGTGGATGTGCAGCGCGGACAAATCGTACTGAATGCCAGCGGTAATCTGGCTGTGTTGGATACCGGAACGCAGGTCCTGCCGGCAGGCTGCACCACCCAGGATTGTGCCGTTACCTGGGACGGCATCTCGCCGCTTCAAATGGACCAGCAGCAAATTACCTACCGCTTAATTAACGGGTTAACCTGGTCGGATGGTATGCCTTTGACAGCGGATGATTCAATCTATTCCTATGAAATAGCCTCCGACCCGTCCACGCCGCTCAACCGCCGGGTTATTGACCTCACTGAGAGTTATACCGCGCTGGATTCATCCAGCCTGACCTGGAAAGGTATCCCGGGATACCGGGCTGGCACCCCGGCTGCATATTTCTTTCTTCCGCTGCCACGCCACGCCTGGGGCGGCACTTCTCCTGCCGAATTATTGACCGCAGACGCTGCAAATCGCGCACCGCTTGGCTGGGGACCCTTCGTAATTGAGAGTTGGACTGCCGGCGAATCGATAACCCTGACGCGCAACCCCAATTATTTTAGGGCTTCTGAAGGACTGCCACGTTATGACCGAATCACTTTCCGCTTTCTTGGCGACCAGCCGGATAATAATCTGGTGGCTCTGGCGGAAGGCATCTGCGATGTGGTGGATGAGACCACCCTGTTGGAGGAACAACTGCAGTCGGTCCGCAATATGACCATCAATGAGAAAATTAAAATGTACGTAAGTCTTGGACCGGAATGGGAGCATTTGGACTTTGGCATTGTCCCTGCCAGTTATGACGCAGGTTATAACCTGTTCAGTGCAACCCGCCAGGATATTTTCGGGGACCTGCGCATGCGCCAGGCAGTAGCTTCCTGTATCGACCGCCAGACCCTGATCAATGAACTCCTCTACAACCAATCGCAAATCCCGGCCGGGTTCTTCCCGCCCGACCACCCGTTATACGCTGCCGACCTGCCGCAGCTTCCATTTGACCCGGCGCACGGCATGCAGCTGTTGCAAGAGACTGGCTGGATCGATCATGACAGCGACCCTGCCACCCCGCGACAGGCTGCCGGAGCAGCCAACGTACTGGATGGTACCCAGTTGTCTCTGACGTACGCTACCACCACCGATCGGCTGCGCACGGCAACCGCCAATCGCATCGCTGCCATGCTGGGCGAATGCGGGATCAAGGTAACGGTGCAGACGCAGGATGCAGGCGCGCTTTTCTCACCGGGTCCGGGCGGACCGCTCTTCGGGCGCAATTTCGACCTGGCACAATTTTCATGGCAATCCGGCACTGGTTCACCCTGTTTCCTGTACACTAACCAGCAAATCCCGACTGCGGAAAACAACTGGTTGGGCGCCAATATTACAGGATGGGCCAATTCGGAGTTTGACGCCGCCTGCCAGGCGGCCCTGGTTACCAACCCGGATGATACAGTCGCCTACCAGGCAGCCAATCGGCAGGTCCAGGAAATATTTGCTTCAGAACTGCCCGTGCTGCCGCTCTACTACAGCATTCGTGTGACGGCTTCGCGCACCGACCTGTGCGGTTTTACGCCGGACAGCAGTGCCCGCAGTGATTTTTGGAACCTGGAAAATATAGCTGGCGGCACCGCCTGCCCGTAACTGCCATCGATCTGTCCCCGGCACGTGACGCTTGTCCATCGATCCAGGCAGGTTTAATTTTGGTTCTGCTATAATCTAAACATTCCCTGTTGAAAATTTCGAGGAGCCATGGTCGCAAAGCGGGTTCTAATTGTCGATGATGTGCTTGAAACTGGCCGGATGATGATGGCTGCGCTGAAAACCCTGGATGCCGCCCTTGAGATCAAGGTGGTACCCTCGGCTGAAGAAGCGCTGCTGGAAATGGCAAACAGGCCGCTTAATCTCTTGATTGCGGATGTCCGCCTGCCCGGTATGTCGGGATTGGACCTGGTCAGCCGGGTGCATGCCAGGAACAGCCAGACGCGTTTTCTGGTTGCCACCGGGTTAGCCGGTGACGACCTGCCAGAGCGCGTGAAAACAGCCGGGGCGGACCGTTTCCTGCGTAAACCGCTTCATCTGACTGAATTCCTGTCGATCTGCAGCGAACTCCTTGATATGCAGCCGCCCGCCGTTCCAGCACCAACCCGGACAACGGCCCGATCACAGCCTAGAGCTACCGGCGAAGTTGACCTGCCGGGAGCGCTGCTGCAGCTGCGCAATGCGCTCGGCGCGCTGCTGGTGTTGCTTGCCGATGACACAGGCAAGGTGCTGGTGCAGGTTGGCGAGCAGGACAGCCTGGATTTTGAAAAAGAATGGGCTCCAGTGGTTATGGCGGCTTTGAGCGCTGCGCAAAAGGCCGCGCGGCTGGTCAGTCCGGGTATGCCGAAGGGTGCGCTTGTGCTTCCAGGTGCAGAGAAAAACCTTGTGCTGGCGCCGGTTGGGAATTTTGCGCTGGCGATTCTGCTTGGCGAAGATGCCAGTCATTTGCGCACTGCCCTGGCGCTGGAGGAAGTGCTGAAGGCACAGAACACCCTGGTGGGCATTCTGGACCGAATTGGAGCCAAATTTAGACCAATCGGCGTGACAGAATCTCTCAGGCAGGCGGCCAGGGCGATCGTTGAAAGGCAAATTCCCGCAGAGGAACCTGCAAAAGTTGGCACCGCCGAACTCAATGAATTGCAGAATCGCTTGAAACGCTCGGAGGTTGAGGTAACCACCAAATCTGCGGATGATTACTGGGAAGCCGGGCTGGAAGAGGCTCCGGCTGCTCTGGAATCAGCGGAAGTCCTGTCCTATGAAGAAGCCAGACAGTTAGGCTTGACGCCAGAAGCAGATTGAATCCTTCGAGCTGCAGGGCTGTGGATACCGGGGTGCTGCGCCAGAAAAGCCGGAGGAATGTCCTCGGGCTGCTCCTTCTGGCTGCATTGGCTGCTGGTCTGGTGTGGAATTCTCCGGCGTCTGCCCAGAGAACCGGGACTGATAAGAAGGTCGATCCTGCAGTTGTTGAGTCACTGCAGGCTAACGGGGTAACTGATTTTGTTATCGTTATGGCGGAGCAGGCTGATTTAAACCAGGCATACAGCATCACTGACTGGGATGCACGCGGCTGGTATGTGTACAATACGCTCAAAGCCACTGCCGAGCGTACGCAAAAGAACGTAAAGGGACAATTAACTGCCCGGGGACTGCGCTATCACGCTTTCATCTCTGGCAATGAAATCTACGTGCATCAAGGTACCCTGCAGGCGCTGGAGGCCGCACTTGGTCTGGCAGAGGTGGGCAGCGTGCGCGCGCCGGTGGTGGTTTCGCTGGGTACGGTGGATGAAGATTTAGGCGAAGCAACAAACCCGGGCGAACCGCAAGCCGGTCTGGATGCCCAGGTTACCTGGGGCCTGGCGAACGTTAAGGCCCTTGAGTTCTGGTCCATGTTTGGGCGGCGCGGCGAAGGGATCCTGGTTGCCAACATCGATTCGGGTGTGCAGTATAACCATCCAGCGCTGGCTGCCAGTTATAAATGTGCGGGTGGAATCTTACCCGAAAATGAATGCTGGTACGACCCGGTCTCCAACCCGCCTTCTGCCAAACCGCAGGACGGTCTTGGGCACGGCACGCATACCATGGGTACCATGGTCGCCAGCGACGATCCTGCTTTGCAATATACCGCCGGGATGGCGCCGCGTGCGCAGTGGATCGCCTGCCGCGCGTTTATTACGAACGAAACTACCAATGAGATGCTGAATGCCTGCGCCGATTGGATTCTGGCTCCGGGCGGAGATCCGTCCAGGCGGCCGCATGTGGTCAACAATTCCTGGGGGGATACCCCGACTGACGAATGGTTCCTGCCCAAAGTTGAGGCCTGGCGCGCAGCCGGGATTTTCCCGGTATTTTCTGCCGGCAATGCGGGCGCATTCGAGCAATGCTCAGAAATCGGCTCCCCGGCTGAATACCAGGAATCATTCGCAGTGGCTGCACATGATAGCAGCGGGACTGCCGCCTGGTTTTCGAGTCAAGGGCCGGGTGCCTTCGGCGATGTGCCTTACACCAAGCCCAACCTTTCAGCACCTGGCGTCAATATCTGGTCCTCTATTCCAAACAACGGCTGGGGTATAAAAAACGGTACCTCGATGGCAGCGCCGCATGTAGCTGGTGCGGTGGCGTTGTTATGGTCATGCAACCCTGCGTTGGTCGGGCAGATCGACCTGACCTTCCAGCTGCTGCAAAACAGTGCCTGGGATGCCCCAGACCCAGTCAGCTGCGGAGGCCCGGCAGGCGGGCTGAGCGATTACACC
>CAYPJS010000146.1:0-5864 GCA_964411135.1 uncultured Anaerolinea sp. | reverse complement strand
TCATGAACTGCCGGAAATCTATCTAACATTTCATTTCTTAATTTAAGAATCTGCTTATTGATTTTGTCTAATATTTGTCTTTTTTCGTCTGTCATTTTAACAATAAGGTGATTTTGACATGTTATTATAACGACTACTGTTGTCTTCAACAGGTAACGTTCTATCTTCAATAAAGCCTTCAGTATATTCTTTAATAAACAATATTTGAATGTTGCGTGGAGCACGTGTAAATGCAAGGAAATCTATTTCATCACCATCGGGACTCCACATGGTCACTTGAATATCATCCCAATCTAAATGTGTAAAATATGCCTCACCTTCAGCTTCTCTATCAGTATCAGGTGTACCACCAAGTCTTGCAGGTGTATAATAACCACCCTTTCCAATTGAAATTTTGTCTGAATCAAAAATCAATGTAAATTTTACAGGTGCTTGTGTTTCATCATGTTTATATTCAATTTCAAGACCATAAAATAATGTTAAGTACGATGCGTCACCAAAATCGTTTTCCCAATCGCCATCAATTGTTGCATCCGTTACATTAATTTTTATTTTTCTATTTCTTTCAGTTTTTCTATAATCATTGATACTGAGTAATGAATCACAAATAAATTGTTTTTGAAAATCTTCGCTTGACAATAATCTCAAATCGTTTTCTTCTTGAAGACGTTTTTCGCTACCTAAAAAATCAAAATTGGAAATTTCTTCGTTAATTATTTTTATGAATTCCTTCTTTTCCACAAAGTAAAATTTATTATAAATACTTATTACTTTATATAAATGCAGAAAAATTTGTACCACCCAAGTATTTATGAAATGAAAGGGTCATTGCTTAATAGTGATATTAAGTTAGGTCAGATAAAGTTAGAAGTGACTTTTAAAATTTTATCGCCTGATAGGGGTTATGTAAAATTTTAGACTTGACTTTTCAAAAGAAAGATTAAACGCACCTTGTTATCATATATAAGGTGCGTTTTTTTTCGGAAAAAAATATTTTTTTGAAAAATTTTTCGAAAAAGTTTGTATTTATGATTTTAAGTGCTATATTTGCACTGTAGAAATTTAATTAATAAGGTGATGAAAAATTTTGTACATATTCAACCCCAGCCACAACAGCATCCACAAGATGGTGAATGGGGAACATGTGCTTAATTTTTCGAAGATGAAGTTTTGAGTTAAACATTGTGAACCCCATTCTGAAAAGAGTGGGGTTTTTTTTGTAACATTTTCGTTGTTCTTTCGTATAATGGTTTATTTGAAAATTATCTGGGTGTTCCGCAGACGGCTATACGGGCGTGTTTCGGATACACGTGTTCGTGGGTTCGAATCCCACTACCCAGACAATATCAGGGATTGAGCGAGAGGTTGAAGCTGCTGGTCTTGGAAGCCAGTGACGGCACAAAGGCGTTGTCGTCCGTGGGTTCGAATCCCATGTCCCTGACAAACGGGTTTAAGAGGAAGTCCCCCAACTTCAGGTTGGTGAAAAGTCAAATTTTCGGTGAAAAGTTCTTCTGTGATGGGTCATACGAGTACCCCCAATCTTAGAGTTGGTAAAGGTCAAAACTTTGGTAAAAGTGCTCGTAACATGGTGAGCGTAGTTCAGTTGGCAGAACACCAGATTGTGGTTCTGGTTGTCGCAGGTTCGAGTCCTGTCGCTCACCCAAATATCGTGTAAAAAGTGCATATTTTGTATTTATGCATTAAAAAGGCGATAATTTGAAAATATCGTGTATTTGTACGATAATTTCGGGATGTGGTGCAGTTGGTAGCATGCGTGCTTTGGGAGCATGAGGTCGTGGGTTCGAGTCCCGCCATCCCGACTGTGTTAGATGAAGATATTGGTTCTCTTCGCCTGACTGTGAATCAGGCTTCTGCGGGTTCGATTCCCGTCTAACACCAAAATGTGTGATAATTTGATTTATCATCGAAATACGTGATATTGTCTCGTGGTGTAACGGCTAACATGGCTGACTCTGACTCAGGAGATTGCAGGTTCGAATCCTGCCGAGACAACAAATTGCCCTCTGGTGGAATTGGCTAAACACTCATGCCTTTGAAGCATGTGCCCAACGGCTTGCAGGTTCGAGTCCTGCGGGGGCAGCAAAATTATATGTGATTGCATATATTTTTACGTTTTTCTTTGAAATTATATTTAATTGCGTATATTTGCAATGTTGTTACAGGCGAAAGCTAATAACACTTAAACTGCAAACCTTCACAGGGGTTCGTGGCTTTCAGGATGTAGTTTACTGGTTACGTGGAGAGTAACACTGTGTGAAGTAATAACTTAATGAAAGTAAAGGCAGTTCTGTGACAACACCCATTGACCTGTGGTGTAATTGGTAACACGTCAGATTTTGGTTCTGAAGTCTCAGGGTTCGAGTCCCTGCGGGTCAACTAAATTTTAAATATGGCATACAACCTTTTTCTTGACGATTTCCGTTATCCCGAAGATGCTTTTCAGCATACACATAATGTCCAATATCTTTTGGAAGATTGGGTAACTGTCCGCAGCTATGATGAATTTGTAAAATATATTCAGGAAAATGGACTGCCTGAAATGATTTCGTTTGACCATGATTTAGCCGATGAACATTATAATTATCAAGAGCATCCTGAAGATTGCTATGCTTTTATGACAGAAAAAACAGGATATCATTGCGCAAAATGGCTTATTAATCATTGTGTTGATAATAAAAAGGAACTTCCAGCAACGATTTTCATTCATTCGATGAATCCTGCTGGAAGTCTTAATATTAAATCTCTTTTCGATACCTATTATAAGTATCACGAAAAGGGTTTATTGTAATTATCTTCTGCCACCACTTGAACTTCTACCTGCTGAACTGCTGGATGAAGAACTTCCCGAACTTCTACTTGCCCCAGATGAACCAGAACTGAAAGAAGAACTGCTTCTGCTTTGATTCGAATAACTACTTGAACTTCTATTGTATGATTGTGGAGTACTTGATGAAGGACGTGAATAGCTGTTCGAACTTCTTGAAGTAGATGGTGTCGAATATGACGGTCTGCTACTATTTGTAGAAGGACGAGAATAAATCGGTCTATCCTGATTTGAAGGAGTAGTTGTGCGAGTTTGCGTTTGGGTACGTGTCTGAGTAGTTGACGATGAACGAGTATATGTGCGATTTGGTGTTGTATTATTATAACTTGGTCTTGTACTCATACGTGGGTTTTCGTAAGAAGGAGTATATGTTCTTCTACTTTCGCTATATGTTGGCTTATTCTGCGGATTAGTGGCAACAGTACGTCTTTCTTGTGTTGCTGTAACAGTACGTGTTTGTGTCTGATTTTGAGCAACACTGATTCTTCTTGTTGGTTGAGTAAGCGTCATTGTTGAAGGGCGTTCTCTACGACCATATTCAATATTGTTATAATACGGCTTTGATTGATTCCAACTATAATAATTGTAATTAATTGTTTGATATCTTGGTGTATACCAATACCTATATGGTTGATGCCAATACCAGTGTGAATAATATGGATACCCCCAACTATAATATGGATAATACCAATCATAATAGAATGGGTCATACCATCCATAATTCCAACTCCAATACCATGAATCATAATAAAATGGTGAGTAATGATAACTATACCAAAAGCTAAAACTTCCGTGATGATACCTATTAATTAAATTTGCATAGTAATAATCATCGCTGTAATAATAATTGTTAACGATGGTTTTTTGTTGTTCCTTTTTAATTTCTCTTTTTTCTTGTCTTAAAAATTTTTGTTGCTGTTTGATAGTATCTAATTTAGCGTTATAATAGAGGTCATCAAACTCTGGTTTTTCTGCAACCTTCAATGTGTCACCAAATTTTGCAGCTTCTTTAGCTTCCCAATACTTCTCGTAATCGGATTTTTCTCTAACTTGTGCAATTAATGCACCAGTTAAAAGTAATGCAATTATTGTTAAGATTAATCTTTTCATATCTTGTGTGTTTAAATAAATAAAACAATTTTCGTGCCGAAATTATTAATATCTTTATGGTATTTATTATAAATATTTGATTATGAAAAATCGGGGTGGTAGACAAAGACTTTTTGAAGTTCTGGCAAAAGTAGACCCAACTTTCAAACCCAAAGCAGGTACTGGTGCAAAGCTATATGTAAAGCCATCGGATGTGCCGTTACAAATCATTGATTGGGCAAAATCAATTGTTGGCAGTGGCTTTCAAAACAATATAACAATACAAAAATCAACAGGTGCTGTAAAACTTGGTATGCCTTGGCATGATGCTGATAGAGAAACACACCAATATTTTAAATTAATGGATAATGGTGCTGCTGAAATGGGAAATCCAGTATCAAGGTCAGGCTGGTCAGAAGTAAATATGGGTGATAGTTATGGTGAAGTTCCAATACCGTCAGGTTATGTTTTAGCAACAGTTGGTACATATCCAAAAAGGCTTAGAATAGTAACAAACCCGGATGCGATGGATGTGCTTTCAAATAATGATGAAGCATTAAACAAACTTTCTGATGAAGCATTGGTTGCGTTACACCAAGCAAAGACATTTAAGCCAGCATATAGACAAAAATTTGGTGACACTGTTTATCAGGAGTTGGTATCATCAGGATTCTTAAATAACCAAAAGGCAATAACAATTGCTGGAAAAAATTTCATAAATTCGCCCGATGTTAGGGAAAGACTCAAAAGTATTGACGAAAAAGATAGAGAAGAGAACGGATGGGATAAAAAATATAAATTATCTAATATTTGATAATCAGTCAATTAGAAAAAAAAGCAAAAAATAATTGAAAAAAAGTTTGGTAATATTGTAACATTTTATATCTTTGCATCGTATTTAGAGAAAACGAACATTAAAATTTAAAGAAAATGAAAAAGTCACTCGACATATTAATGGTAGCCTTGGCAGCAGTCCTATTATGGGATGATGCAGAGGAAGTATTATGTAATGTCGGGTAATTATTGTTATATGTAAACATCTCCTTTCTTAAAACAAAAAGACCCGACTCCCTACAGTCGGGTTTTTTTTTACATATAATATTCGAAAAGGAGATGTGTTCTTTGACATGCTGGAAATTGGTGCTGGGAGATGCTTGGTTGTGTCTGTCTGCCTGTCACGCAGAATATCAGGCGGGTTCGATTCCCGTCAGCACCGCAATTTCGAGGTCGTAGTATAATGGTTAGTCTGCCACCCTGTCACGGTGGAGAAGGGGTTCGAATCCCACGGCTTCGGCACATGGTCTTTTTTGGAAGTGCACAACTATCTGTGATATCAGATAGTCTCGAATCCAGAAGGGACCGCCACATACACTCTCGTAGGCTTCTTGGTGAAGAACTTGGCTGTCACCCATGTAAAATAGAGGGTTCGAATCTCTCCGGGAGTGCAAATTTGCCGTGAAAACGGTAAAAAGCATCAAAAATGGTACTTTATTTCGGTTTCAGACCAAATTTTACTGCCTGAACGGTAAAAAGTATCATAAAAGATGCAAAAGATAGTGATGACTGATGTAAAAAACTGCACGAGAAACAGACACGAGTGGGTTAAGAGTTGTTTTAATACCCACAATGGTTGCCAGTACCCAAAGTCATCCAAATGCTGCGTTTGGCAAGATGGTTAAGCCGTAAGACCTTCAATCTTACATGCGTGGGTTCGAGTCCCACACGCAGTACCTTGACTTTTCTGTACCATCTTTGCCAATGAAGGTTGGTCAAAGGGTAGAGTAATATAATGTCCGGTTCGTCTAACGGTTAGGACACCACCCTTTCACGGTGAAAATACGAGTTCGATTCTCGTACCGGATACAAAAGTCTTGCATTTTGTCACAAATTTACACTATATTTGTGACAAAATATATAAAGATATGAATGT
>CAYPJS010000145.1:0-10268 GCA_964411135.1 uncultured Anaerolinea sp. | reverse complement strand
TTTACCGGGCAATGCGGATAATACTTTATGATCGTGTAATACACTCCATCATCTAGTAGGCGAGGGATGTCATATTTTTAGACAGTATTTGGGTTATCACCCCGGGCTGTATCACCATGTAGGGATAGAATCAATGGCCATTCGCGTTTGGGATCTATGCCATAGTCAGATGGAAGATATATTAACGATGGAAGCTGGTAGGATAGCGGTATAACGGTTTGAAACGGGATTAATTGATGTTTCATCTATAATGGAACGAATCCTGTTTGATTTTATTGTGGAGTTCGCCCCCCTCGAAGTACCCATTTGAGTTGGCACTAGTATAATCCACTCGCCCAACCAACACAAACTATTCATTACATAATAAATCTCCTATGATCAATCAATTAATCTCTCCAAGCTTGATATTCCAATTCGATCCGATTAATGGATTATTAGATTTACAGTCCGAAACTGGGTCCATATCTCTTAACCGCTGCCGGATGCAGTTGGTTATCCGGGGAATGCGGGGTGTACACCGATTTCCTCTGGCCGGGTGGCAGGAAGTTCAAAATTATTCCAGCACGATCCAATCATCCCACGGACCGCTCGATGCACTCGTGTACCGGCAAACGCTGGATGATACCGGAATTGAAGTTATGGTCACATTTGCGCTGGCTCAAGAAGCACCGATGCTGACCTGGAAATTTGATATCAGGAACGATGGGGAAGATCCAGTCTGGATCGAAAAAATTGAATTCCTGCGAGTAGGCGGGCAGAGTCAGTTCGGCGAATTTCATCTTACCAGCGAAGACCAGGTGGACCAGATGACCTTCTTCAGCAATGGCTGGCAGTCCTGGTCGACCAGTGGCGCTTATCAGGCAGACCAATCGATGCGGGTGTCACGCCTGGGTCTTTTGCAGCAGCCGATGATCGTCAACCATGGGACACCAGCCATCCGTATGAAGGGGTACTTTACCTCGGATTTCTTCGGAGCCTTAGCCAACGTACGAACTGGAGATGGCTTCGTCGCGGGGTTTCTGTCACAAACTCACCAGTTCGGCAGTATCGAGGCGCTGCTGTATGACCGCCCATCGCTTGCCATATGGACCGCAGACAGCTGCCGCCTGGATCCGGGTGCATCAATCGAAACCGATTCAGCGGTTATCATGCCATTTTCCACCAGGCAGAGTGATCCCCTGGGAGGGTACCTTGAAGCTGTAGCGCGTGAATATGGATTGAAATCCGTGGCCAGCCGCCCTGTTCCTGCTGGATGGTGTTCCTGGTACCACTATTATTCCAGAGTGACGGAAAAAGATATTCTCGCCAACCTGCAGTCCCTCGAAACTCATCGAACTGAACTACCGTTAAATCTGGTCCAAATTGACGACGGATTTGAATCCAGTGTTGGGGATTGGTTCAATGTCAAACAAACCTTTCCAAATGGAATGGCAGAGCTGGCAGCAGAAATCACCGGTCGGGGTATGACACCCGGTCTTTGGCTTGCTCCGTTTATCCTGGACCGCCGCTCGGATTTTTATCACGAACATCCTGAATTTATCTTGCGTACCAGGCGCGGTAACCCCGTCAATGCTGGATTCGGTTGGAATGGATTGACGGCAGCTTTTGATTTGACCGTTCCTGGAGCCCTCGAGGCGGCCTGCCAGGCGGCGCACACGGCGACCCATTCCTGGGGGTTTCCCTACCTGAAATTTGATTTTTTATACGCTGCGGCTCTGCCCGGTCTGCATTTCGATCCCACAAAAACCCGTGCTCAAATCATGCGGGCAGGTATGCAAGCCCTGCGGGCGGCAGTAAAACCAGACACATACCTGCTCGGATGCGGATTGCCGCTGGGTTCTGGAATTGGGCTTGTGGATGCGAACCGGATTAGCTGCGATGTTAATGACCGGTGGGACCCTCAATTTCCAGGCATCCCGATTCGCTTTAAGAACGAACCTTCCATCCCTTCGGTTCGGAATGCACTGCAGAATATCCTCGCGCGTGCTCCCATGCACAACCGATGGTGGGTTAATGACCCAGACTGTTTGTTGCTTCGCCAAGACTCCAACCTGACGCTGCCGGAAATCCACTCAATGGCCACTGCCATTGGAATTACCGGGGGTTCTTTGCTGATCTCCGACGATTTGACCCAGGTTCATCCTGAACGGTTAGCAATTGCAGAGGTGCTCCTACCAGTAACAGGTAAGCGGGCTGAGGTTCTGGATTTACTCGAAAGGGCAACACCCACTCGGGTGCGTTTAGAACTCAGCGGCCCTGGCGGTAAGTGGGTTGTAGCCGCATTGTTCAATTGGGAAAATGAACCCATGCCCTGGACTTTTAGCCCAAGCAACTTTGGAATCCTGGATGCACCATGTTGGATCTCCTCATTTTGGGATGGGCGGTTTTACGATTTTAATCCAGGTGAACTCCTTAAACTGCCGCCCATTCCCTCTCATGGGGTGGCTCTCTTCAGTATCTATCCAAGGGCACAACAAAATAAGCCAGTATTTCTGGGCAGCAACCTTCACTTCTCGCAGGGGAAGGAACTTGCGGATTGGTCCGTGGAAGATGGTTATGTGCATGCTGCTTTAGGCCTCGGACGAAATGCCAGTGGTTTTATCCGGGTGTATTCTCCCCAACCACCGTTCTCAGCCGTATGCAACGGTCAATCGGTCGATTGGACTGTCGAAACCAATAATGTTTACCGGATAACTACAAATGTTGAAGAAACAGCACAAATAACAATATCGTTTTAATGGGTACCAGTCATGAAAAAAGGTGCACTATGAAAGTGCACCTTTTTTGTTGATATCAGAGGTTCCTTAACAAAGATCCTATTTGGTAGCGATCTCGCTTTCTTCAACCAAGGTTTTCTTTGCCTTGCGTTTTCGGTTCCACTTCATCAATCCACGGATGATGAAGAACAGCACCAGCCCGATCGGAAGGGCAATCGGCAGGCAGAAGACGACAATCCAAATGGCAGCGTTTGCAATCCACTGGTAAGCGTCAATTAATGCCTGGACAGCATCGCGTACGATTCCTTTGGGCTCCCACCCACCCACATTGATGGGTTGTACGCTTGCCTCGGCCTGGATGGTGACTGTTATCGCGGAGAGTTTTGCGGACTGTTCGTAGTATTGAATCTGGCCTTTTAAGACTTCAATCTGCTCGTTGACGCTTTTAAGTTCATTAAAGACCTGGAGCACATCTTCGGTCCTGACCGCATTGTCCAGAATCTTGCGCAGCTGTTCTGCGGCGTCCTCAAGGTTGCGCAACCGTGATTGCAAATCAGTGTATTCCTGAGTAACATCCTGCCCGGAAATATTTTCGTACAAAACATCGTTTACAGGGTCTTTGACGTGCGCCTTGATCTGGTTAAGGGCTTCATCCAGCATGAGTGCTTCGACCCTCACCGTGATTTGGGCTTCGGGTACTTCCAGACCCGAACTGGTACGTGTCTGGTACAGGTTTGAGTTAACCACATACCCGCCCATTCCCTCAGCCATTCGGGAAATTTCTTCCATGACAGCTACCGGATCCACCACCACAATCGACAGATTTGCATTGCGGATCACGAGCCGCTCGATTGCCTGAATTTGCCCGGCTGCATCAGAAGTTGTTGCGGAAGCCCTCTCCATATCAGCCGCAGGCGCTTCTTCCGGCATGGATGGAGCAATCCCAACGATCCCATTTTCACTCTGTAAACCTGGAAAACTCTCGTTCTTTGCAGCAGAACAACCTGCCAGCATTATCGCGGCGATCAATAGGAATACAACAATCCGCTTGAACATTTTCTCTTCTCCTTGTTAGCAATTGGGACTACAACCTAGACGCCTATTACAAGCAGAATGTTCCACCTACCAGCCATCTCCCAGGCGAGTGGCATGTCTCGAGGGTAAACCAGCCGCTAATATTCTTTCTTGAACTGCCGGGACATCGTACGCAACGCGCCTGGCTTCCCATAAATGGTCTTCCAGAGTGAAAATTGCATACGCAGCCCGAGGATCACGATCGCGCGGTTGGCCTACCGATCCCGGGTTAAGGATTGCCCGGGAAGGGATGCTGAACTCGGCATTGGGTTGCGGCACACTCCAATCCACAGTTCCATTGCCGTTATGGGCATAAAGGATGGGAATGTGAGTATGTCCAACCAGGCAAACCCTGGTGCGGAAGAATGAGAAATTAGTTAATACAGTGCTCAAATCCAACAGGTATTCCCAGATAGGGTTCCGCGGACTTCCATGACTGAGGGTAACTCCCATGGTTTCTATGCGAGTACACAGGCCGTTCAAAAAGGTCAGGCTTGCTTCGGATAATTGTTCACGTGTCCAATTAACAGATTGATTCGCTTCCCGGTTAAAGGCTTCCTGGTCCAGTTGACCCATGACTGCGGCATCGTGGTTGCCAATTAAGCAGATCAGGTTAGGAAGCTGACGAATTCGGGTGATACACTCCTCCGGGTCAGGACCATATCCAACCAGGTCGCCAAGGCACCAGATTCCGTCCACATCCCCAGCATCCGTCAAAACAGCCTCCAGGGCTGTCAGGTTGGCATGAATATCAGACATTACCAAAATCCGCATCGCTTCAATCCACCCTTAACCCAAAATTTTCCTGTCTACTCACTGACTTGAAACCAGGCAAAAGAACGCTCAATGAGCGCTTCAGCCACTTCTTCCTTGGGTATTTTTGGTAGAGGAACTACCGTACCGTCAGGAAAAAGGAACGTAACCTGATTTGTGTCAACTTCAAACCCGGAATCAGGTCGGCTGATGTCATTGGCGACGATCATGTCCATACTTTTTCGGCGCAGTTTGCTGGCTGCATTTTCCAACAGGTCCTGTGATTCAGCTGCAAAGCCAATCACGCGTCTAGGCCAGCCTGTTTGCTGACGCTGATCAGCAACCGCCTGCAATATGTCAACTGTCGGCTCCAGGACGAGTTTCGGGAGGCCTTTTTCCTTCTTGATTTTTTCATTGACAGCTTGAGCAGGCCTGAAATCCGCTACAGCAGCAGTCATGACCAGCAGGTCCGCATCTCCAGACTCCTGAATCACCGAAGTCAGCATTTCGGCCGCGGACTGCACTTTAACTATTTTTGCGAAGGTGGGGGTTGGCAGGTCGGTCGTAGTAACCAGCGTAACCTCTGCACCCGCATCCTGGGCTGCCTGTGCGATGGCGTGCCCCTGTTTGCCTGAGGATCTATTGGTAATCAGCCGCACCGGATCGATTGGTTCCTGGGTCCCGCCTGCAGAAACAACTACTTTTTTACCGGCCAGATGCCCGCCTCGGCCGAGTAGCCAGCGCGCTGCACCAATTACGTCGGCAGGCTGGACCATGCGCCCCAGCCCTACCAGTCCGGAAGCCAGATGACCCTCCGCGGGGCCAATAAAGGTGGCGCCGCGATCTGTCAATATTTTCACACTCGCCTGGGTTGCCGGGTGGTTGAACATCCCTGCATCCATTGCCGGCGCCAGCAGCAAAGGGCAGTGACATGCCAGAGCGGTGAGTGTGAGCAGGTTTTCACCAAACCCGTAGGCTAATTTTGCCAGGGTGTTGGCTGACACCGGAGCAATCAGAAACAAATCAGCTGATCGTCCTAACCCGACGTGTGTGACATGTCCTTCTCCACCCCATAAATCCGCATCAGAATAGGCTTTCCGCCCGGTTACGGATTGAAAGGTAAGGGGTGTGATGAATTTTTGAGCGCTTTCGGTCAAAACCACATCAACGAAGGCACCGCTCTGGGTCAATTTTGAGGCGATTTCGGCAGCTTTGTAAGCCGCGATCGACCCCGTGACACCCAGCAGGATGCGCTTATTCGCCAATGGATTAGGCATTTTGTTCCTGGTTCATCTCCCATATGATGCGCAGGCCATCCAATGTCAACCAGGGAGCGATGATGTCGATGAGGGTCGTGTGCTTTGAGACCGTCTCTGCCAGACCACCAGTGGCGATCACCTTCATGTTTTGTCCGACCTCAGCTTTGATGCGGGTGACCATACCTTCAACCATGGCAACATAGCCAATCAATAAACCGGATTGCATCATGTGGATAGTGTTCTTGGCTACCACTGAAGGAGGTGGCTGCAAATCAACCCGTGGGAGCTTTGCAGTCCGGGAAGATAATGCATCCGCTGAAATACCGATACCGGGGGCAATTGCTCCACCGATGTATTCTGCATTTTCAGTGATGATGTCAAATGTGGTGGCAGTGCCAAAATCCACCACGCAGGCGGGTCCCTTGTAAATCTCGTTGACAGCCACAGCATCAACAATGCGGTCTGCACCGAGCAAATTCGGTTCATCAACCAGCAATTTAATGCCGGTTTTAGTGTTGTTATCCACTGTCAACAGCGGGCGTTTGAAATAATAATCGCAAGCCTGTTGGATGCGGGTAGTTAAAACCGGAACCACCGACGCCATACAGATTCCATCCAGCTGTGCGACCGAGCAGCCGCCGTGCTGCAGTAAACCGATCATCTGAATGCCGTATTCGTCAGGCATCCTCTCATGATCTGTAGCGAGGCGCCAGCGAGCGCCAAGTTTGGTCCCCTCGTACAAACCAAGCGTAATGTTTGTATTGCCTATATCGATGGTGAGCAGCATGTTAACCCTGGTCAATTTCCTTCCCGTATATTCTCGATAATTTCTGCCGCATAATCCCAGCGGTTGAAGGCTGGCATCAGATAAATCCCCTGGGCGAATTCTCGGAATTGATGGGTTAATTCTATCGCAATTTGGATTCCTGTACGCGCGCCATTATCCCCAGAATCGGCCATTTGCTTTTGAATATTCTCAGGAATTGAAATCCCCGGAACTTCCTGGTGCAAAAATGCTGCGTGCCGCGCGCTCGCCAATGGAAGGAGGCCGATTAGAATTGGCGTTTTGAACCCTGCAATCTCGTCATGAACCCGGCTTAAAAAATCACGACCTAGGGAAGCGTCATAAATAGGTTGGGTCAGGATAAAATCTGCCCCAGCCCTCAGTTTTCGGCGTAAATTCTTGATCTCATGCCCCGGATCCGCTGCTGCCAGATTCAATGCACAGCCAGTAAAGAATGAGGTAGGCTGACCTATGCCAACCCCAGCATGATCAACCCCCATATTAAAGCCCTCTTTAATTAATTTGATCAAGCCAGAGGGTACCAGGTCGTAATTATCCATCGCTTCCGGGTAATCCCCGATCGCGGTAGGATCCCCCATCACCACAAATACATTTCGGACCCCTAAAACGTGAGACGCCAGCAGGTCTCCCTGTACACGCAGCAGGTTGCGCCCGCGTGTTGGAAAATGCAGCACGGTTTCGATGCCGACTTTTTCCTGGATCAACCTGCAGACAGCCCAGGGGCTCATCCGCATACGCGCCATGGGACTGTCAGCCACATTAATAACATCCGCGCCAGCCTCCTTGAGCAAGCTTGCACCTGCAAGCAGTTTCTGGGCAGTCAATCCGCGTGGCGGGTCCATCTCGACTGCCACCACAAAACGACCACCGGCAAGCTTCTCAGCCAGCTGGGTCGGCTGCAATCCTTCAGGTGCAGACTCTTCCCGCTCAACCACGCCGATCGAAAAGCCGTTGGTGGACTGTTCTGGCGTTGCTTCGTCAATTGCTTTACGCATGATCGCGATATGCCTGGGAGTGGTGCCGCAGCAACCGCCAATCAGGTTAGCACCTGCCTGCCAGAAAGCCAACCCGTAATCTCCAAAATACTCTGGTGATGCCGGGTACATAATGCGCCCGGCTACCTGTTCAGGCCAACCAGCATTCGGCATAACTGAAAACTTGCCATCCGGTACTGCAAATGTCATTTGTTTAAGGATGCGAAGGATCTGGTTTGGTCCTCCGGAACAGTTAACCCCCAAAACATCCGCGCCGGCGTCCTTGAGGGTCCGCGCGACTTTGATCGGGTCATCGCCCAAAAGGGTGCGGTCATCCCGTGTAAAAGTCATGGATGCAACCACTGGCAAATCCGAATCGACATCCCGGGCAGCCCAGATCGCTTCGCGCAGCTCGTATAGATCGGTCATCGTCTCGATAATGAGTAAATCGATTCCAGCCGAGGCTAATGCAGTGATTTGTTCACGGAACACAATGCGAGCTTCATCCGGCTGGACCCGCCCAAAGGGTGCCAGCCTGACGCCTAAAGGTCCAACATCGCCAGCAATCAACACATCCTTGTACGAAGCCAACACTGCCCTGCGCGCCAACTCAACCGCATTAACATTGATTTCCTTGACCTGTTTATCAAGGCCGTGCTGCGCCAGTTTATATCGGTTTGCGCCAAATGTATTGGTTTGAATAATATCCGATCCGGCTTCGATGTACTCGTGATGAATGTCGGCAACAATGGCAGGTTTGATGAGGTTTAGCTGGTCGAAGCACTGGTCGAAGGAAATTCCGCGGTTGTGCAGCAAAGTACCCATGGCTCCATCAGAGAGCAGCGGTTTTCCCAATCGAAGCAGCTGGATAAATTTCGATTTTCCTGTCATTTTAAGCTCTCCCAAGAAGCTGTTCAACGCGGCTTTCACCCACGTTGAAATACCGTGCCGCCGGGTGATGAATGATGATCGCCGCAGTGGACTGCTCCGGGGTTAGTTGATACGCAGCGGTTAATTTCATGCCCAATTCCGATTGGGCAGGCAGCAGACTGAACACCTTCTCGTGATCTGCCAATTCTGGGATAGCCGGATAACCCCAGGAATAGCGCTTACCCTGCTCTTCCTCCAACCCAAGCTCGCGCCGGATGTGGCGGTGCAAATATTCGGCTGTTGCCTCTGCCATCTGAACACTCAGACCGTGGGTAAAATAAGCTTCGCTGTAATTCCCGGCATTTTGGAGCCGTTCCACGCGCTGACTGGCTTCCTGCCCCACTGTAACAACCTGGAAAGCCACCACGTCCATCTTTCCAGAGTTCACAGGTGCGAAATAATCCGCCAAACATAACCCGTCCGCAGAACTCTGGCGCGGGAACGTCATGCGCAGCTGCTCGCTGGGGCTGCCAGATTGGACGCTGCCTGGTTCGTAAACAATAAGATCGTTTCCTTCTGATTGGACAGGCCAGTAACCATAGACGGCCTGCGGCTGCAACCAGGGGTCGCGCAACGCCTCTCGACGCATCGCATCCAGCCTCTCCTCATACTGCGTCTGCAATTTCTCCCAGGCTTCACCATGAGTGTTTTTCGCACCCCAGGAGAGACGGAATAATTCGTTCTTAAAAAGCCATTGAAAAACTGCATCCAGAGGCAGCGAGCGGACAACCCGCGGTCCCCAAGAGGGCGGGCGCGGTATGGAGCTGGCCGGAGGGATGCTTGATTTCGCTGGACTGGCTGCTATTGAGGCAGTTTCTACTATTCGTCCTAACTCCATATTTGATTCGCGTTGGATTTGCTCGACCAGCCCAGGCCGCCGGGTTTCGTCCATCAGGGTTTCCATGGTGGAGAGTCCTTCAAAGGCATCCTTGCAGTAAAACACGCCAGGCGGATAGACCTCACCGCTTTCCGTTACCAGGATGCGGCGTCCAAAGCGTTTATTAATGGCTGCACCGCCTATCAAAACAGGAATCTGCAACCCACGCCGGTGCAGTTCGTTAACAATCAAGGGCATCTGCTTGCTGGTACTGACTAGCAATGCGCTCAATCCAATGGCATCTGCCTGAATCTCAGCCGCTTTGGAAATTATCACTTCAGCCGGAACCTGTTTGCCCAGGTCAACCACTTCATAACCATTATTGGAAAGGATGGTCTTGACAAGATTTTTACCGATATCGTGTACATCGCCGTAAACCGTAGCCAGCACCAGCTTGCCTTTACTCACACCTTCTTTTCGCTCAAGGAATTGCTCCACATGTGCCACAGACTTCTTCATAACTTCAGCGGACTGAAGTACGAAAGGTAAAATCAACTCGCCCGTGCCAAATTTATCCCCCACTTCCTTCATAGCTGGAAGCAGGACCAAGTTCAAAATTTCCACAGCAACCTCGTGCCGGGCCTTTCCAGTGTCCCGCGATAGGATTTCATCGATGTCAGCTTCCACGTCTTCCTTCTGGCGGTGCAAAATGCGCCAGTGCAAACGCTCCTCGGCTGTGAAGTCCTGTAAGGCTTGCTTTTGACTGTCGCCGCGTTGCGATGCTCCGCCACCGGTCCGCTCGATGTGTGAGATCAAGTGCTGTAAAGCGTCCGGTCTGTGGTTCAAGATCAAATCCTCGGCGAGTTCCCGTTCAGCAGCCGGAATTTCTGCTATGGGTGTAATATCCGCCGGGTTGACGATTGCCATATCCAATCCTGC
>CAYPJS010000144.1:0-5744 GCA_964411135.1 uncultured Anaerolinea sp. | reverse complement strand
GTTTTTGTGTCAGAGTCTTTAGTTACTGGTTTATTTTCGGGTATTGCATCCTCAAGCAATGATTTTTTCCGCGATATCTTTGATACGGGCTGATATTGGATGGTCAGGAAAGCGCAAGGTAAAGATACCGCTGCTTGCCATAGCCATGAGTTCATCTGAGTGCGGGATCACTCCAGCCACAGGACAGTTATAGATGGATTCAACCTTGGTCTTCACTTCATCGGCATCAAATACTGTTGGAAGTTTATTGACGATCAGGAGCATTCTGGGTACATCCAGTTTGCGCGCCACCTCGACAGTTACCGCAGTGCCCTGATAATCCTGTTGATCCGGGCGCAGGAGAACAGCCAGGACATCCGAAATGGAGATTGATAACAAGGTCTCCTCATTTAAACCTGGATGGGTATCAATCATCAGCACATCCAGTTTAAGGGTGTCAATCAAGCTTTGAAAGCCGTCATTTAAAATACCGACATCATACCCCTCGCGTAACACACGTGCAATTTCCCCGGCCTTCATGCTGGATGGAATCAGGAACACTTTTCCTTTGGCGTTTTCTCCCAGGGCTGAGGTCACATCGTGAGCAGCGGTTGATATGTCGCATTTACCCCAAAGATATTCATTCAGAGAATGACCAATACTGGTTTCATCGTAGCCAAACAATACATGAATACCTGGTGATTGAATGTCCGTGTCAACCACGCCCACCCGATATCCTTCCATTGCCAACACCGCGGTGATATTGGCTGTTAGATTGGATTTGCCAGTTCCACCCCGAAACGAGTGCGTGGAAACGATTCTAGCCATAGTTGCTTCCTTTTCCCCTGGAGAATTGCGATTATTTCCCTGCTTTCATCAACCGCATTTTGCTGGCTTTTTCGCGCAATTGTTGGAAATACTCCGTCTCGGTAATATCAGCCACATCCCGCTCTCGCTTGGCTTCGTCAATTTGAATGCGCAGCTCAAGCAATTGTTGTTTCAATAATTGCTCTCGGGAATAGACTTCTTTAGCCATGCGTTGAAAAACTCGACCAAGCTGGCCAAGCTCGTCTGAGCGGGCAGCCACGCCGTCAAGGCTTTCAAAGGTAAAATGCCCCTCTTCCATTGCGGCAGCAGCTGTGGTTACCGTTGCGACCTGTTGCAGATATTCAATTTCCTGGTCGCGCATTCGCTTTTTTTCAAGGCAGGCGCCAAGGCGGGCGCGCAGCAACAGGGGGTTGAATGGCTTTGGGAGGTAATCTTCCGCACCCATACCAATGCAGCGGATCACACCATCCATCTCATCCAGTGCGGAAATCACGATCACGGGCAACTCGCGATAAACTTGATCGCTTTTAAGCCTTTCAAGCACCTGGAATCCGTCCATCTCGGGCATGAGGATATCTAGCAGCACAAGGTCGTAACTCCCGGCATTCAATATCTCCAGCGCCTGACGCCCATTCTCAGCCAGCGTGACAATATGGCCCAGCTTCTCGAGCTGGCGCTTCAACTGCATCCGGTTGATCAGATAGTCATCGACGACAAGAATCCGCCCTTGAACGTCCGTGGTTTCCCTATCCTTCCCTTATTCTCCTGGTGCCGCCTGACTGCATATGCTGTTGAGCAAAATGCACTGATTATTCATGCAGCCTTAGCGCTTTGAACTAAAACCAACAAAGCTGCCACAACCTCTTGGTATCCCACCTTTAATTCAGTAAATTTCTGGCTGGCACCCTCCAGTAGTCCAGATTTCCCCATATCTTCCAGCTCCTTGCATTGATTCGCAAACGATAATGCTCCAAAGCTGGCGCTTCCAGACTTTAAGCTGTGAGCAGCACGTTGAAGCGCGGAAGCGTTTGCGGTTTCCAAGGCCTGCTGTATGGAGGTGAAAAGCTCAGGGGTCGAGCTGATGTATGCTTCAACCAATTCCGACATAAAATCTAGATCGCCGCCCACACTGTCAAGCAGGTCGGAAAAAACTGCTTGAACAATAATCTCTGATTGAGGCATTGGACCTCCTGTTATTAATTATAGGCGGGCAACTTGTTTATGCAATAGGCGTACACAGTGATAGCGCACGAGCGAGGTCTTCGATCCGGATTGGCTTGCTGATATAGTCATCCATGCCAGCTGCCAGGCACATTTCACGATCACCCTGCATAGCATTTGCGGTCATAGCGATGACCCGCGGGCGTTTATCCGGCGGCCAGCGCGTGCAGATTTGCCGGGTGGCATCCAGTCCGTCCATCTCAGGCATTTGCACATCCATGAAAACCACATCATAGGGTTGGCGTTCCAGTGCTTCTATTGTTTCCAATCCATTTGCAGCTACATCGGCACGATATCCCATTTGGGCCAATAGCCGTAGTGCAAGTTTCTGGTTCACCACATAATCTTCAGCTACTAAAATTCGGAGTGGCAACCGCTTGGCCATTTCGATATCGGGTTTGTCCACGACTGTCGAAGGGGAAGGAATTTTTTTATTTTCCGCGATTCCAATCAATGTATCAAATAATGTGGACGCCTTAATCGGTTTGTTGAGGCAGGCTGCAAACAGATCCCTCGGGATTTCTTTTCCAAATGAGCCAAGTGAAGAAAGCAAGATCATTGGCAATTCAATGGTTTTGATTTCAACTCGGTTTGTTGGTTTGACCGAATTACGGATTGCTTTCGCAAGCTCAATGCCATCCATTTCTGGCATGTGGAGATCCAGAATAGCCAGGTCAAAATGATCTCCCTGCTGCAGCCACTCCAATGCCTCTTGCGGCGAGCCAGTCGGGCGCGCCTGCATCCCCCACCCTTCAATTTGCAAGGAGAGGATCCGCCGGTTCGTGGCATTATCATCTACAATCAAGATCTTTCGACCGTGCAGCTCGGGTACCTCTCCAGTCATTTTAGCCTGCGCTGTCATCATGACGCCTTGGGCTGCCAGGATGGAAAAATGAAATGCCGCTCCCTGACCTGGAATCCCTTCGCTTTCAACCCACATTGTGCCGCCCATCATTTCACTCAAGCGCTTGCTAACTGCCAATCCTAACCCTGAACCTCCATACTTGCGCGTCGTTGATGAATCCACCTGCGAAAATGACTGGAAGAGCCGATCCTGCCGGTCTTTGGGAATGCCAATACCTGTATCCTTTACAACGAAGTGCAACTCGCTGGCCGGCTCGCCGCCCCGATCAACGCTTCTTTCCCCGGTTATTTGTCTGGCCTCGACGGTAACCACTACTTCGCCCTGTTCGGTAAATTTAACCGCATTACTCAACAGGTTGACCAGAATCTGGCGCAGGCGGGTGACATCGCTGATAATCACCGGCGGAACTCCCGGGGCAAATTCGCACGCAAGCTCCAGGCTTTTCTCGCTTGCCCTCACCTTCATCATATCCAAAGCCGATTCAAGGCACTCACGCAGATCAAATGGTTGCAGCTCCAAATCCATTTTTCCTGCCTCGATTTTTGAAAAGTCGAGAATGTCGTTTATGATGGACAGAAGAGCGTCGCCGGAGCTGCGAACCGTCTCGGCAAATTCGCGCTGATCGGCATCGAGGGGGGTGTCCAGTAAAAGCCCGCTCATGCCGATGATTGCGTTCATAGGTGTGCGGATTTCATGGCTCATTGTCGCCAGAAAGGCGCTTTTCGCCTGTGTGGCAGCTTCAGCAGCGTTTTTTGCACTGCGTAAGTCAGCCTCAGCCATCTTTAGGTAAGTGATGTCAAAGTAGGTAAGCATGCGGCCGCCGTCGGGCAGCAAGCTACCCTGGAATCTGTAGGTTCGCCCGTCCCCGCGGACAAATTCAGTCCCAGGGATATCCCCTTGAGCGACTGCCTTCATGCGGCTTTCAATATAATCGTCAAACTGTTCTTCGGGCACGGCGTACAAGCCGGTGTGACGGTTGTAATTGATCAAGTCAGCCAGGGTGTTTTGCTTGTTTATGATATGGTCTGGCAGCTGCCACATGTCGCGCAGCCCCTTGTTGCCCATGCGGATGTGCAGATCGGGACTGAGCAGCAGAATGCCGTAATCGATTGTGTCGAGCACTGCCTGCAGCTCGGCCAGGCTGGAGTCTTTCAGCCGGTTCGCCTCTGCTAGCTCAGCCGTTCGCTCCCCAACCTTTTGTTCCAGGCTCTCGCTGTGCTCCCGCAACATCCGGTGAGCTTCGACAACCTCGAGACGATCGAGATTTGATTTTTCGATTAATCTCAGTTGGAAGCGGTAAAACATGCTGACCAGAGAAACCGTGATCATTAACATGCCCGCTAGAATGCTCGCTTCCGGCAGCCAATCTGTGACAGCCAGAGTATTACCTGAACTGGTTATTGTGGGAGTCAGCAGACCGCGGGATACTAGAACTGTCACGAGGGCATAAATTGCCAGGCTGATGAAGGACATCAAAATACCGGAGCGCACGCCGATCAAGATGACCGCAAGAATTGGCAGCGCAAGAAGAAAAAGGTTCCCACTGCCCTCCAGTCCAAAAGACAAGAGCCTGCGTATACCAATGATATAAAACACCATCAAAACGCCCCAACCCCGCACACGGCTGTCCATACGACGCAGAAGCGCTATGAGGATGAGGAGCGGCTCCAGGGCTGCGAGCAGGATTACGTTAGGCCAACGGGCGGGCTGGTGGATAGCTGTGTAGATGCCTAACCCGATCAGCACAGCACAGACAAACGCTACGATCCACACGAATCGGTTAAGGATGCTTCTGCGCCATTCGTGTAAAACGATTTCGGTATCCATATCAACACCCAATCAAGTAAGGAATGATCAATTAGACAGGGATCGTGTGGAAGAAGGACAAATTCATCGACTACAAGGATTGGTAATCAATTTCTCTTTTCCCTTATTGATGAGGGACCGATGGGAAAAGAAATAATTTCACGATTTCACTACCCTGTAAAAAACTATGTCTATTGTAGTGTTTTGCTGAAATGGGGAGATAAAATAATTATAGTGATGAATGCCTAATTCGGTTAATCGGATTGAACTTTAATAAAACGACCTTTATCAGTCGTCTTTGCTTCAGAAAATAACTTGTTGTTGGCAAACGTTTTTCATATTGTAGATTGTTGTTTTCTACATATTAGCGCCGGGGCTAAGTTCTTATGGAAAAGGTACGGTTTCTGATCGCGTATCAAAATAATTGGGATTAGCAATACCTGTTGGCTGAACGAACCTATCTTGCTTTAAGCCATCCTAGATTTCATCATTCGATCTTCATCCAATCGAATAGGGAGCAAATAACTATTTGCCTCTCCACCGTCATGCCGTGTGCAACCGTGTTCAACTACAAAAACACGTCATGGAAAATATGGATACAGTAGACATTTCTACCGCCAAATATGCGGATTGTAAGGCCGTGGTACTGCCATATGGACGATAAGGACACTGTGAAAATGTGCTTAAGCTTATTGCCAGGGAGAAGGTCGTGGGTCCTCATTGAGAGGACGATGTTCGAGTCCCATTGCCCGCTCAGATCCTCAGAAATGAGAGGCATTTTCGGGTCAGGGATACCCGGTAACGAGGGTTTTTTTTGTAGAGGTACGGCCTGCGCATTAATCCAGTTCGCAGCAATCAAGTGTTTATTCTTGAATTAGGCTCAGGGCTGGTTATAATCAAAACATAGGGGGAGATCAGGCGGCTACTTCACGAAAACAACCAGCCGCAGTTGGGCTTTGTTGATTTCAGGGAGGAAAAGATGAGAAGTAAATATCTGCTGGTCCTGGCTGCCATTGTGCTTCTGGTCGCTGTAAGCTGCCAGCCT
>CAYPJS010000143.1:0-4374 GCA_964411135.1 uncultured Anaerolinea sp. | reverse complement strand
CTGGCTTTCGATGTGGATAGAGCCGCCCTGCGCTTCCGATAATGCTTTGGCAATGGGCAGCCCCAGCCCAAAGCCGGGTACGCCGGTTTGCGCCTGACCGCGGTCAAAGCGCTCGAAAATACGCGGCAGCAGCTCGGGCGGGATGCCCGGACCCTGGTCCTGTACGCTAATTTTGACCCTGCCGTCGTCTGGCCTAACGCTGACGCGGACCGGTCCGCGGGTGTGCTTGACGGCGTTGTCCAGCAGTACCAGCAGGATCTGTTTGACGGCGTCGCGGTCGCCTAAAACCGTCAGGGACGGCACGGCTTCGATGATCTCGCGTTCGGGATCCAGCAGGCGCACCTGGCGAATCACCTCGCCCACCAGCGGCTGGAGCGCTACCGGCTCTTGCTGAAGGCTGCGGCCGGCGTCGGCGCGTGCCAGCACCAGCAGGTCGTTCACCAGCCGGATCAGGCGGTCCGACTCCTCCTGCAGGTCATTCAGGATATCGGCTCGTTCCTCGGCGGGCAGGGGCGGTTGGCGCTGCAGCAGGTCCAGGTTACCGCGTACGGTAGTCAGCGGCGTGCGCAGCTCGTGTGAAACATCCGCCACAAAATCACGCTGCATGGTCAGGGCATGGTTGACGCGTGCATAGGCGTCCTGCAGCCGGTCGAGCATGGCGTTGAAGGTAACCGCCAGGCGCCCGACCTCGTCATAAGGACCCTTGTGGTCCACCCGGCGCGTCAGGTCATTCTCGCCATCGATGTCCGCGGCGGTCTGGGTGATGCGCTGGATGGGGCGCAGTGCCGTGCTGGAGATGATCCAGCCGATGCCGAAGGCGATCAGGATGGCGGCAGCCCCGGCAATGAACAGCGTGCTGGCCAGAATGTGCAGGGCGCGGTCGCGCTCCGTCAGCGGGCGGGCCACCTGAATGATTAACACCAGCTCATCGTTCAAGGTCACCGGGCTGTTGAGCACCAGCATGCGCTCAGTCTGCGGGGTGACGATCTCCCAGCAGGATTTCCTGCTCTGCAGGGTCTGCATGCTGGCATCGCTGATGGGCAGCGCCTCGACTGCACCGAACGGGCTGGCGATCAGCGTGCCGTCAGCGGAGAGCACGCGCACGATCTCGCGCTCGCGCAGCTGCTTCAGCATCTGCTCGCCGGTTAACATCTCGAAGGGGATAATTACCTGCGGATCGCCGGAATGGTCCTTGACGTCGGGACTGAGGTAGGTCAAAAAAATCGAGCGGGTCAGCGTCTGACTGCTCAGGCTGATGTCATCCTTGAGCGATTTAAGCGTGGTCTGCCACTGGATGGCATACAGTGCCGAGCCGAAGACCACCAGCGTCAGCGCCAGGATGAAGGTGTAGAGCAGGGCGAGCCGTAAACGGATGGACATTATTCGCTTCTCAAAGCGTATCCGATACCGCGTATGGTTTGAATCAGCCGCGGGTGTCCGCCGGCTTCCAGTTTCTTGCGCAGGTAGCCCACGTACACCTCGAGCACGTTCTGCTCGCCGCCGAAATCGTAGCCCCACACGTTGGTCAGGATCTGGGAACGCTCGAGCACCTGGCGCGGGTGTCGCAGGAAGTAATGCAGCAGGTCAAACTCGGTGGGAGTCAGGTCCAGCGGCTGGCCGGCAAGTGTCGCCAGGTGGGCAATGGGGTCCAGGTGCAGGTCCTCGAACTTGACCGGCTGCTTATCGGATTTATTGTCCAGGCGGCGCAGGAAGGCGTGGATGCGCGCCACCAGTTCGGAGGGGGCAAACGGCTTGACCAGGTAATCGTCGGCGCCGACCTCCAACCCCTCCACCCGGTTTTCGATGGCATCGCGCGCGGTGAGCATCAGGATGAAGACGCGGTTGTTCTCGGAGCGCAGCTCGCGCACCACCTCCAGCCCGTCCATCTGCGGCATCATCCAGTCCAGGATGATGATCTCCGGGTGGTAGGCGTCCACCTGCTTGAGCGCATCCAGTCCGTTGCCGGCGGTGATAACCTTCAAGCCTTCATAGGTCAGGGTGCGCTGCAGCATCTTGAGCAGCTTGATGTCATCGTCCACAATTAAAACAGTTGCCATAAATCTCTTCCGTTCACCTTGATTGGCTTAATCATACCGCTGCTGACTGAGAAAAAGCTGTTAAACGAATTTTGGCTGCGTTATTATCATTTTCACAGCTTCTCCTTGGTTTATTCTCAGGTTGGCAGACTACAATGGCACTGTAAGTCAGGGATGAGCCGCCCTGACTTCCCAATAAGTAGATATCCTCTCCTCCCCAAAGAACCAGCGCCGCCAGGATCGACCCCCTGGCGGCCTGGTGTTTAAATGGGCATACCGCTTGCATACAGCAGGACGTTCTCAGCATCTTAACAGCCTGTCCTTCGGGTTCTCTCAGGTACGCGGGCTAGAATTCTTTTGTAGACCCCCACGGCAGGTATTTATGAACAATTTAAGTCACCTCATTCGGAAATTCAATCGCTTTGAGTTGAAATACATGGTCCCGCTTAAGACAGCCGAGCGGTTCAAGCATGACCTTCAGGCTTATCTGAACCCCGACGACCACGGCGATCGGCATGGAGCATATCAGATCTCCAGCCTGTATTTCGACAGCCCGGATTACCGCTTCTACTGGGAAAAAGTGGACGGCATCAAGTTCCGACGCAAATTGCGCATCCGGCATTACGACCGCGGGGAACCGCTGACAGAGGCTGCACCTGTGTTTGTTGAGATCAAGCAGCGACACAACCGGGTGACCCAGAAGCGGCGCGCGGAATTGCCCTACCGCCAGGCGTTGAACCTGTGCACCCAGCGTCAGGTGCCGCTTTTCCAGGTGCAGGATGCGCCGGTGATTGATGAGGTGACTGGCATGCTCTGGCAGTACAACCTCCAGCCAGCCAGCCTGGTCAGTTATTCGCGCCAGGCGCTGGTCGGGATCGAATATGACATCGGTTTGCGGGTGACGTTTGATACCAATCTGCGCTATTCACGGCCGGAAAACGGATTGTTCAGCGCTGACGAGGGCTATCTGCTCTTTCCGCCTGAATTTGCGATTGTTGAGATCAAGGCCAACGAGCGCATTCCGTACTGGCTCACTGAAATGGTGGCAGCCCACAATTTGAACCTGATGCGGGTGAGTAAATACTGCCGCAGCATTGAGCTGATGCAGAATTTTCAAAATTCTATGTCCCCGGTGTTTTCACTGCAGGTCTGATCATCGGGTAATTCAAGCTTTTTCGCAATTAATTATCCTCGGAGGGAACAATATGGATTTCAATGTGCAGGATTTAACAGGGGTGTTTTCAGTCGCGGACGTGGTAATCAGCCTGGTGCTGAGCTTCGTTCTATGCGCGGCTATCGGCTGGGTGTACCAGATCACTCACCGCGGAGGCTCTTATACACAGAGCTTCGTGCATACGCTGGTGTTGAACGGCATGGTGGTGGCGGTGATCATGCTGGTGGTCGGGTCCAACATTGCGCGCGCCTTTGCGCTGGTCGGTGCACTTTCAATCATCCGCTTCCGTAACGCCGTCAAGGAAACGCGGGACGTGGGCTTCATCTTTTTTACCATGGCCATCGGCATGGCGATTGGCACCAAGTTTTACCTGCTGGCAGCAATCGCAGCGGTCGTGATCAGCCTGATCATATTGATCATGACCCGCTTCAACTGGTTCTCCCGCAAAGAGATCAGCCAGATTCTGAAAGTTCAAATCTCGAATGAAGCGCCGATCGACACGGTGTTCGACCCGGTATTTCTAAAGTACGCCAGTACTTCCGAGTTGATCAGTGTGGATGCCATCCACGGCGGGATGCTGACTGAACTGACGTACAACATTGGACTCAAGAAGGGCGCCAAGATCCAGGAATTTCTAAGCGACCTCAAGCAGATCAACGGCAACAACCGGGTCACCCTGATCGCCGGTTACAACAGCACTGACCTGTAAACCGCGGTGGGTAACGGAGAAAAAATGGGCATTTCTTTACGCAGCCGAAGGCACTTTCACTTATGGGTGCTGCTGGTCCTGGTGCTGGGGGTTTCGCTGGTGGGTCTGGGGACGCAGCGCATCAAAGCCTATACCTTCCCCGGCGGAGACGTGGAACTGCAGGAGGCCGCCAGCGAGGCCGGAGGCGGGATGGATATTTCCAACAGCACAGCCCTGTTTGATGACAGACTGGTGCACACCCTCCAGATTATCGTTTCGGATGAAGATTACCAGGAGATGATCACCACGTATCAGCAAACCGGCGAAAAATCCTATGTCCATGCTGATATTGTGATCGATGGGGTGCTGATTAGCGATGTTGGGCTGCGCTTGAAGGGAAATGCCTCGCTCAGCACCGCGCTGGGCGGCCGGATGAATATGGGGCAGGGCGGGGACCGGCAGGGCTGGGGTCAGTT
>CAYPJS010000142.1:0-13683 GCA_964411135.1 uncultured Anaerolinea sp. | reverse complement strand
GGTATCCGTATTCCATCTTATCGGGAGTCCAAAACTGCCTTCCGGATATGGGATGCAAGATTTCTGCCATTACCAGGGAATTACTAATATCGCTACCATAGGCTCCGGCATTCCCGTATATGGCTCCGCCCAGGGTCCCGGGTACAGTCGCAGCCCATTCCAGACCGCTCAATCCACGCAGGCTTGCACGGCGGGCAATGGTTCCCAAAATTGCTCCGGATTCTGCCCAAACCGATGGGGGGTTGCCCTCCGCATCAATTTTGATGTCATGCGCCCGATTTAGGATGACCACCCCGCGGATACCACGGTCGCTTACCAGCATGTTTGCACCGCTCCCCAGAATCAAGAAGGGCACCTTAAGCTTCCACAGGGCGAGAACTGCGTGTTCCAATTCCTCCCCGCTGCCAACCGCTATCATGGCGTCTGCGTTTCCGCCGACGCGCGCAGTGGTATAGCTCGACATCGGCACGTTTTCCTGCAGATGGATGCCGAGTGCGGCGCGTAGTTCAGCGAATGGGAGGGGTTTGAAAGAAGAAACCATGGTTGTCCCGCTAAAGGGATTTAATCCTTTCAATCAATCGGGAAATGGCGCTGTTGTGGATATTGGAAAAATTTGCTTCATCTTCGAAGGAAGCATAGCTTTCTCCGGCAAGTAAGGACCCTTGAGCCCCTGTCATAACCGGGGCAGCCGGGTGCTTTGATTTTGATTTGACCTGCCTGGTCTTTTGCTTGGCTTTAGGCATTCGGTTCCTCCCGGCTTTCCAAATTGGCGAGGACGCTGGCACTGATTTGATCTGCATCACCGGCAGATAAAACCAGCAGGACATCGCCGGGTCTGACTTGATCCAGTAAATAATTGGCCGCATCTGACAAGGTAGGAGCAAAATACGCCGATGGGTGAGACATGCCCTCGACGATGGCGGCGGAGGAAAACCCCTGACCTTTTTCGCGAGCTGCATAAACCTCTGTAATAACAATCCCATCCGCAAGATTTAGAGCTGCAGTAAATTCGCTCAACAACGAAATGGTGCGTGAAAAAGTATGCGGCTGCCAGACCGCCAGGATGCGCCGCCCCGGGTAGCGTGACCGCGCAGCGGATAAAGTTGCCCGGATTTCGGTTGGATGATGCGCATAGTCATCGATAACGGTGACCCCGCTCGCTTCACCCAAAACTTCGAAGCGTCTGCCGGTGCCGGAAAATTCACTCAAAGCCGCGGCGGCTTTCTCAACCGAATGGCCAAGCTGATGCACAACAACCAGAACTGCCAGTGCGTTCAATGCGTTATGCTCACCAGGTACCTGTAAGCTCAACTGACAAAGAGGGGACCCATAATGGTTTATTTTGGTATCGAATCCACCGCGCGCATTGGGCAGGAGATCGATGGCACGGTAATCGGCATTATTTTCAGCACCATAAGTGAAAGTGCGAACATCAGCCCGGTCATGCGATTGTGCCAGCCAGAGTGCGCCTTTATCATCGGCGCAGGTCACCAGGGTCCCGCCTGATGGGATGCGGTTCACGAAATTCAGGAACGCCTGATTGTAGCTTTCCCGGGTGGGGAAGCAATCTGGATGATCGTGTTCGAGTGTGCTGACGACCGCCATCTGCGGAGTGAGACCAAGGAACATATTGTCGTATTCATCCGCCTCGATGACGAAGATCCCACCTTTACCCGCGTGAGCATTCCTGCCAAGGTTTTTGGCAACTCCGCCGATAATAAAGGAGGGGTCAAGCCCGAGGCGGGTCAGGACCCAGGCAAGCATTGAAGTGGTAGTGGTTTTACCATGGGTACCCGCGCATGCAATCGCGAGGGTGCCTTCCATCACTTGCCCTAGAAATTCAGACCGTTTGAGGACTGGAATGCCGCTGGCAACGGCTGCCTGTACTTCCGGGTTGTCATCCGGGATGGCGGAGGAGCGGACTACCAGATCAGCGTTTTCAATGTTATGAGCATCATGATGGGCATAAACCGTCACACCCCGGGCACTCAAATCGCGTGCCTGAGCAGACAGGGTGCGGTCGGAACCCGACACGGCATAACCCTGTTCCTTGAGGAGCAGAGCAATGGCTGAAATGCCGGTCCCGCCAATGCCGATCAGATGAATATGTTTCATCAGATGAACACCACCATGACAAAGACGAATGCGATCGCCACCGCGAAGTAGATAACCGGTGAGCCGAGCCATACAGGGGGTAAAAACTGCATCAACTGTGCAGCTGCCTGGCCCATGGGTGTTGAGGGATCAGGCGGAATGATGATTGAAAACGGATAAGCGGCAGTCTGTAAGTAGAACCATAAAGTGCCCCAGATCATAAATCCATTTACCGCACCCAGGAAAAAGCCTAACAGGACGTCTTGCAGACGCTCGCGAACGAAGCGGCCGCTGGCAGCGATGCGGGGAATGTTGGGGGTCTGGTACCCGAAGAAAACCAGAAGACCGAGCACAACGGCGCGCAGCCAGAAGAGCTCTGCCGGGGCTGCAACGGCCAAAGTGTCATTGATGAACGGAACGAAGCGTTCGAGCACGTTCATGATGAACATCGAAAGGATGACGCCAAAAGTAACCAGGATCTCACGTGCCCAGCCGCGTACGCCTCCGATCAGGGCAAACAAAATCACAAGGATCCAGAACACGGCATTGATACTAATCATTGGCTTGGTCACCCTTTCTGGCTGATTGGGCCAGATCGCGCAGCATTCTCGCGATCGCAGCTGCGGCGTTTGGACGCACAAGCGAGCGCATCGCTTGCTGCATTTGCGCCAGCCGGACTTTATCCTGAATAAGGGCTGTGACTGTGGATGCCAGAGAATCGGTTAATTCCTGGTCCACCAGGATCTGTGCAGCACCATGCTTTACCAGGTAATCCGCATTAACCTTCTGGTAGCGCCAGGCATATGGGTATGGAACAAGAATTGCTGGCAGCCCGAAGAGCGGATACTCACCAAGACTGGAGGCACCCGCACGCGAAACCGCCAGGTCGGCCGAAGCGAAAGCAGCACCCATTTCCTCATGCAGATATGGATAAGGGTGGTAATTCCCCTGCAACTGGCTGGAGAGGCCCTTTTGGGCAGACTCGACTTCATCCCAGTCGAGTTGACCTGTGATGTGAACGATTTGCATTTGCGGAAGAAGCTGCGGAAGGACAGCAACTAAAGCACGATTAATCGAACGGGCACCTTTGCTGCCGCCGAACACCAGCAGTACGGGAAGGTCATCGTTCAGACCGAGCTTCTCACGTCCGCTTTCGCGCGTCCAGGTTGAAAGGTCAGGGCGGGTGGGGTAGCCAGTGACATCTGTTATTGCAGGGTTATCGAAATATTCACGGGAATCCTCAGCAGTCAGGGCAATGCGGTCGGAATATCGTGCAAGAACCCTCAAAGCCAGACCCGGTTCGATGTCCGGAACATAGAGCAGAGATTTGTAAGGTCGGGCGGCAACCGCCATGGGAACGGCAACGTAGCCCCCAGTAAAGAGCAGGACATCCGGGCGGAAATCTTTTAGAATACGGCGTGAAGCGATGGTCCCGCGCACGAGGTGCAGGATATTACCGGGCAGCGTACGCAGACCGACGCCGTGCACGCCAGCGGCGGGTATGCCGGTAAAGGGGATTCCCAGGCGTGTTACCAGTTCAGATTCCATGCCTTTTTCCCCGCCAACCCAGAGAACCGGGTTCGCTTCACTGCCTAATGCCTGAAGGACGGTGAGCGCGGGATACACGCCCCCTCCGGTCCCCCCGGCGCAAATTAACAACCGCACCGAAAGTCCTCCCTTCCTGTTCGTGTTTCTCGCGAGAGGAAACACGAGCGACTGAGAAAATGAGACCAACTGCGCCAAGAGTCATGGTGAGACTTGAACCGCCTGCGCTGATGAGCGGAAGTGCATTCCCCGCAAACGGGAAAAGATTTACCATGACACCCATGTTCAAAATGGCTTCCATGACGATCCACAGCGTCAATCCGGATGCCAGAAGTTTTCCAGTGAAATCAGTGGCCTGGGCAGCGATTTTCAAACCGCGCCACATGAACACCAGGTAGAGAATGACAACTGCCCCGGCACCAAGCAGACCAGTTTCCTCGGCGATAACCGCGAATATCGAGTCGGTGTGGGAGACGGGCAGGCTGAATTTGGTGGAACCTTTACCAATTCCAACGCCGAAGAACCCGCCGCGCACCACCGCTTCAATGGACCGCTGGATATGCAGGGAAGCAGTGCCCGGATCGCGTAGACCGGCAATATATTGTTGAATGCGGGCCTGTCCTGTATCTGAAACCGCAATCAACAATGCTCCCAGGACTGCCACAATCAAGAAAATCAGAAGAATTTGTTTTGTTTCGACGCCTGCCAGGTAGAAGAGCAGCACACCCAGGACACAGATTGTAATGGTTGCGCTCAAGTCTGGCTGCAAAAGGATCAAACCTGCGGTCAACCCAAGAATGACTGCCATAGGCAGCATGCCGAAACGGACATTATTGAGCACTTCGCGTTTGGAAGTTAACCAGTAAGACAGGTACATGATCACAACGACCTTCGCCAGCTCCGAAGGCTGGATCGAGCCGCCAAAGAGAGTGCGCTTGGAGTTGTAACGCATTTCACCAAAGATCAATACCGCCAATAACATAGCCAGGGTGAGCAGCATTATCGGCACGGCCCACTTGCGCCAGCGGCGGTAATCGAAGTACATCATGAATGCTCCGCCGCATATCCCGATCACGACCCATTTCAACTGGTTGATCAGGTAGTAGGCTGGATCTTCATTCCGCAGCATGGATGGCTGCCAGCTGGCTGAATACACCATTAATAACCCGAAGCCCAGCAGAAAGGCAACAGCCAACAGCATCGGAACATCAATCCCCAGCCGCAATGGACGTGGAGCGGTTCGAGTACTGACAGGGCCTACATTTGAATTCACGGCAGCCTGTTCACCCATAATTGAAAGGCTTCTCCTCTTTCTTCAAAATCTTTAAACTGATCGTAACTGGTGCCGCCCGGTGAGAGCAGTACCACACTGCCCGGTACAGCAACCGATGCGGCAGCCTTTACAGCAGTTTCCAGACCGTCGCAATGCTGGATGGTATAAGGGCGCTGCCCCTCTTTCAGAGCTCCTATCGCCGCAAGTATTTTTGGACTGGCTTCACCGAAAACTACCACGTTGTCCACGCGTTCATGGATTAATGCAGCCAGGTCTTGCCATGGGAGGTTCTTATCGCGTCCACCAAGCAGCAGGGTAATCGGTTCATTGAATGCGCGGACGGCAGCCGACGTGCGTTCTGGCGCTGTTGCAATCGAGTCGTTGTACCAATCGACGCCATTGATGGTTCGAACATACTGGAGGCGGTGCGCTACGCCGCGGAAATCGCGGATCCCTGCCTGAACCGCTTCAATCGGTAACCCGGCGGCCAGTCCGATGGCACAGGCTGCCAGGACATTCGTCAGATTGTGGTCGCCGCGCAGTTTTATTTCGTCTACACTGATGACTTCCAGATGCTGACCATTGGACCACCATTCCAGGTGACGGTTGGTCAAACAGGTGCCATCGAATTTTCCGGTGGGTTTTCGCATCCCGAAGCTAATCAACTTGCCCTTGACCATCGGCGAAAGGCCCCATGACCCTGAATCGTCGCGATTCAGAACGGTGATCGTATCTGTGGTCTGGAACTCGAGGATGCGCGCCTTCGCTGCGGTGTAGGCTTCCAGCGTTCCGTGCCGGTCAAGGTGGTTGGGCGTTATGTTCAATACAGCGGCGATGGTCGGAGCAGTGGTCATTAATTCCAGTTGGAAGCTGGACAGTTCGAGCACAACCAGGTCACCGGGTTTGATGTTGTCAAGTTGATCGATGAGGGGTTTACCAATGTTTCCGCCAACCCAGGCCTGTTGAGGGTTTTTTACGAATGCCTGCGCCATGCGTCCGACCAGTGTGGTGGTGGTGGTCTTGCCAGCAGAGCCGGTGATACCAATCGTACGGCAAGGAACGGCTTCTAAAAACAGCTGAGAGTCGTTCGCCAGTTCAATCCCGCGACGGATTGCTTCGACTGCCAGCGGGATCGCGGGGGAGACTCCGCCTGAAAGACAAACAAGGTCAGCGGCATCCAGAAGCTCAAATGGATGACCACCAAGCGACCAGTTGATCGAAAGATCAGCCAGTGATTCGATTGCGGAGGTCAGGTCATCCGCCTCACGCTGGTCGGACAGGGTGACAAGCGCGCCTTTGCCCGCCAGATAGCGAGCCAGTGCCAGACCCTGCCGGGCGGCACCGATTATCAAGACGCGTTTCCCTTTCCACTCTCTCATCGTCACACCAACGCCAGCGCCACACCAAGCATGGCAAATAAAAGTCCAATCAACCAGAAACGCTGTACCACCTGCGTCTCGCTCCAGCCGCCCAACTCAAAATGGTGATGGAGCGGCGCCATTCGGAACAGGCGTTTTCCTTTGGTCCGTTTGAAGTAGATGATTTGCAAAACATCGCTTAAAGCTTCCGAAACAGGAATGATCGCGATGATGGGCAGCAATAGCCATTGTCCGGTCATTAAGGAAACCACTCCGAGGACTGCACCCAGAGCGAGCGACCCGGTATCTCCCATGAATAATTCCGCAGGGTGGACATTGAACCAGAGGAAGCCGAATATGGCACCGACCAGAGTGAAACAAAAACGACCCAGAAAGTACTGCCCCTGAAGCAGCGCGATGCCGCCGTAAGCAGCGAAAGCCGTTGCGGAAATCAAACCTGCCAGACCATCCAGGCCGTCGGTAAAATTCACAGCATTAGACATTCCAACGATGAGGAAGGTGGCGATCGGAATGAAGTAAGGTCCCAGGGGAATAGGCTGCTCGATGCCTGGCCAGAACATATCGGGTACGACCAGCAAGTATTTGAGGGCAAAAGCAATGGCCAGGGATAACAGTACCTGAAGGATGAATTTGGTCCGGATGCGCATGCCCAACCCTCGCCGAGGTCCGCGAATGCCTTCCCAATCATCAATGGCACCAAGCAGTCCGAAGGCCAGCATGGTTAAGAGCGGCAAGAGTACTGACCGACCGAGCACCGGCATACCAATCAAGGAAGCGGCATTCAGCAGCAGTGTGATGAGGGTGACCGGGGCCAGGATCATGACGCCGCCCATGGTGGGAGTACCCATTTTGGTAATATGGCGTTCGGGTCCCTCCACGCGGATCAATTTACCGATGCGGAAATGGCGTAACACACGCAGCAGGGGAGAACCCCAAATAATTGCCAGCATGAACCCTAACACAGATAAGGAAATGGCTACAGAGGTATCGCTCATTCTTTTACCTCCAATGCCGATACGATCCGGTCCATTCGCAAACCATGTGAACCTTTAATCAGGGCGGCATCTCCTTCAACCAGTAATTGCTGCAGAACCTCGGTGGCCTGAGGGACGTCTTCGCAAATAATGATGTTCTCTTCTGGCAGACCTGCCTCAAGGGCAGCCTCTGCAATGATTTTTGCCAATGGTCCGACGGTCACCAGTACCTGGGCGACCTCGGCGGCTCGACGGCCAACCATTTCATGGCCCTCTTGCTCGTAAGGCCCCAACTCAAGCATATCACCCAGAACCGCCACTTTGCGCCCTTCGATTTCCTCCAACAGGTTTAAGGCAGCCAAAGTGGATTCAGGGGATGCATTGTACGAATCGTCGACCATTAAAGCGCCGCTTTCAGTTCGGACCACCACCAGCCTCAGTTGAGAATGACTGCGGCGTAAACCGGTAACAATTTCTGCCCAGGGCATGCCCTCGACGATGCCGACTGCAGCCGCACGTAGGGCAGTGTGCACGGAATGCCTCCCGATCATAGGGATGCGAACATGCAGGACTTCATTTTGAAAATGGAGTTGGAACCTTATGCCTTTTAGCCCAAGGCTTTCAATGTCATCCGCCCATAAATCAGCGCGCGGATCAAGGCCATAATAAAAAACGTTAGCCTTTGTCTGTTCGGCCATGGGTTGAACCCAGGGATCATCGTAGTTGAGAATTGCCACGCCATCTGGAGCTGCCGGCAGGGATTGCACCAGCTCTGCTTTCCCACGTGCGATCACTTCCTGCGATCCGGCGCGTTCTGCATGCACTGTGCCGATATTGGTGATCACACCGATTTGAGGCAAAGCCAGGTCGCATAAAAACTTAATCTCTCCTGGCACATAGAATCCCATTTCAAGTACTGCCACCTGGTGACCCGGGCTTAACCGCAGCAGGGTAAGTGGTAAACCGATTTCATTGTTGAGGTTGCCCGGATTCTTTAAAACCCGGTAGCGCATGGAAAGTACCTCGGCGATCAATTCCTTGGTGGTGGATTTACCTACTGAACCTGTGATGCCGATCACCTGCAGCTCATGTTTGCGGCGCCAGAAGCGGGCAATTTCTTGCAGTGAGGTCAATGTATTTTCAACCCGCAATGCGAATGGCGGATTGGGGATGGTCATTTGCGGGCCAAGGTTGCCTTTACGCAGATCAATGACCGGGCATGCAAAATCCAGGTCGCGTTGGACCAGCGCCAGGTGCGCCCCGCGTTTGAATGCATTCTGAACGTAATCGTGGCCGTCAACGCGCTCACCAGGCAGCGCAACGAACATCCCAGCCGGAATGACCAGTCGAGAATCGATTGCAGCCTCACTGATCAAAAGGGAGGCAGCTTCTGGACGGGTGCCGGTCAGGGCTTCGAGTACGTCTGCGAAAGTAAGCAATTCAGTTCCTTAATCCTGGTTGAGTTGGGCTCGAACTGAGTCCGGGGGCAGTTTCATCAAGACGACCAACTCGCTGGCCGCTTCACTGAAAACCGGGGCAGCTACCACTGATCCCCAGGGTGATGATGAAGGTTCTTCGAGCCAGATATAAACCACAAATTTTGGATCATCCGAAGGACCCCAGCCGACGAATGAGGCATTTGTGCGGCTGGATGAGTAGCCTTCCGCAGTCGGGATCTCACCGGTACCTGTTTTACCGGCAACCCGGTAGCCCTCGACCAGCGCTGAGGAAGCTTCGTTTTCGAGCGAGACTGACAGCATGTCAGTCAAAGTATGGGCAGTTTCAGGCTTGATGACCTGACGAACCAGACGCGGGCTGATATCGTATTGGGTTGCGTCCTGGATATAAGCTTTGACCAGGTGCGGCGCCATCATTTTGCCGTCATTCGCGACAGCGCTGATGGCAGTAATCATTTGGATTGGAGTAGCTGCCACACCCTGCCCGAACGAATTGGTGCCTAGATTGATGGGGTACCAGTTTGTATCGCCAGGCAGGCTTAGCGGATACACCGCTTCTCCTGCCAAATCGATACCGGTGTAGCGTCCAATACCAAAATTCTGAAGGTAAGTATAGAAATTGGTTGGACCCATTTCGGTCGCGATCCAGGCCAGGCAGACATTCAAGGAATGCTGCATACAGCCCGTCATATCCTGTGGACCCCACGCACCGCGATCCCAGTTGTAGATGTAGAGACCGCCGACTTCAATAGCGCCTGTATCAACAAAAGAGGTATCAGGCGTTACCGCACCCGAATCGAGAGCAGCTGCCATGGTCAATACCTTGAATACCGAGCCGGGTTCGTACAATTGGCTGACTGCGCGGTTGAAGTAGCTCCCCTGCGGGAAAACCTCGTTGTATTGCTGATATTGGTTGGGGTCGAAGGGTGGCGTGGTTGCCATCGCCAGGATTTCACCTGTTTCTGGATCCATAACAATAATCGATCCGGAAACAGAGCCGGAGTCATCCACAGCATCCGTAATAATCCGTTCCATCGCAGCCTGGATACTGCGGTCGATGGTGAGGATCAGGCTGGCACCTGGTGGGACTGTCGGGATCTCTTGAATCGCGGTAGGGTTCATGGGCAGGATGACTTTTGTGTCCGTACCGGATAAAAGGTCGTCATACTGCTCTTCCAAACCTAAAATGCCTCGCCCGTCAGTTCGATCGTAATAGTTGTAAAAACCCAGTATGTTGGATGCCAGATTATTTTCCGGGTAGCTGCGTTTGAGGTGGGCAACCCAATGGACGCCGTTCAACGATGGAGCAGCACCTCGTTTTGGTTTTTCGGCTGTCTCGTATTCCGCTAATTTGGCTTCCAACTGTGCGACTTTTTCAGCCGAAACGAAGTCAGCCACAACCTGATACTGCTCATTCCCCTGTTCAACATACGAACGGGCAATGGCTTTAATTGTCGAATAATCCAGCCCTAAAATACTGGATAAGTCCTGTGCCACTGTTTCTGAGTTATTCACCTGGGGAGGGGCGATACCGACCTCATAAACCTCGGTATTGCCTGCCAGCAAATTGCCCCAACGGTCATAAATATTACCGCGCTCGGGTTTTATCACCCGAACTTCCTGATTGTAAGTAGCTTCCAGGAAGGAAATCATCTCCTTGGCCTGTACGCTATTTTGAACGCGAACCATCTGGAAAATAATGGCGAGACCAACCACAAGGAATACAACACCGATCAGTCTCAACCGGGCATTGGGTTTGTTCATGGCAGCAACCCCCGGCTTTCAATCAGACTGAAGGTACCCTGGTACAACCACTCCCAAAGCGATTCGCGATATGCGGGCTTGATAATCGAAGCATCCACTGGCTCGTTGCTGGGTGGGGGTGCCAGAAAAACCACCTGACGTCCGCCGTACCCGGGGACCTCAATGTAAACAATATCTTCCTGGGCGGCATTCTTAAACCCGAGGCTTTCTGCCCGCCCCTGCATGAAAGCAGCCGAGCGTAAAAATGCCAGCTGGGTACTTAAGTCAGCGATGCGGATTTGCAGGTCTTCACGCTCGAGCTCAAGCGTGCGGATTTCGGTACCCGCAGCGGTGGCTTCCGCGCTTAAATACAGATAAACCCCGGCAATCAGCATGCCAACCACCAGCACCAGCAATAGCGCGCCAATCCACTGGAGCTGAACGCGCCAGGGAGCTTGTTTATAAGCTTGTATGATTCGCTGGTCAAACACTGGATGGTGCTCCTGATGAAAAAAATGACAGTTCTGGTAACCGGGGGAATGCAATTGTCATGCCAGATCGAGCTTTTCCGCGACCCTGAGTCTGGCGCTGCGCGCCCGAGGGTTGGATTCAATTTCCTCCTGGGTGGGTTCAATTGGGTGTCGGTTTATTTCGCGGAGAGAGGCTTTATGTCCACAGATACAAACTGGCTGCTCTGGTGGACATATGCAATCTCGGCTTTCTCGCCTGAAATATTGCTTAACCAATCGGTCCTCCATGGAGTGAAAGGAGATAATTGCCACACGGCCGCCTGGGTTCAAGGCTTGTATCGCCTTTGGTAAAACCGTTTCAACTGCCTGGAGTTCCTGATTGACCGCTATTCGTAGAGCCTGGAAGGTTCGGGTGGCTGGGTGGATCCTTCCACGCTGCCCGCCCATGGCTCTGCTGATCACCTCCGCAAGCTGCAGGGTTGAGGTGATTGGTCTCGCCTGACTGATGGCTGATGCGATGCGTCTTGAAGCCCGCTCTTCGCCATAACGCCAGATCAGGTCAGCCAGTTCGTTTTCAGGCAAATGATTGATAAGTTCAGACGCATCCAGGGATTGGTCCGGGTCAAAACGCATATCGAGCGGACCCAAACTCTGGAAAGAAAAACCGCGCTGCGGGGTGTCCAACTGCATGGACGAGAGGCCTAGGTCAAAAATTATCCCGTCCACTGACTGCCAGCCCAATCGATGCATTTCTTCGAGCAGGTTGATGTAGGAAGAGTGAACCAGGATTGCGCGGTCTTTGAACACAAAAAGGCGCTGACTTGCAATTGCCAGCGCCTGTGGGTCTCTGTCCAGTGCTAAAAGTTGGCCATCCGGGGCACTGTGTTCAAGGATCCCCCAGGCGTGTCCACCCGCCCCGACGGTAGCATCAATGTATTTGCCTGGGCTCTGTGGCTTTATATTGTTTATAATTTCATGGTAAAGTACAGGGAGGTGCGGAGGCTGCTGCACGAGTTTTTGCCTCACTCCGGTTTATAAGCGGATGTTGATGGCTGAAAACCGGTCAGCGGTAATTTCCGGGTCACTCTGTTGAGCTTCATGCTGGCGCCACGTTTCAGGTTCCCAAATTTCAAAATAGGAACCATTTCCGACAACCACAGCATCATTGTTCAACCCGGCGTAGGTCCGCAGAAATTGAGGGATGAGGATTCTTCCAGCCCGGTCAACCTCAACGCGGCCGGCAGAAGAAAAAATCCATCTGCGGAAATCACGGCCATCAGAGCCCGTCATACTGGCATCTGATATACTCTCGGCCAGTTGCTCGAATTTATTGGGCGGGAGGACGAGCAGGTTTTGGTCGAACCCACGCGTTACGAAGGCACTGCCATCCAGCAGCTCACGGTAAGAGGAGGGGATTGTCATGCGCCCTTTTTCGTCAATGGTGTGTTCGTACTGCCCGAGGAACATAAGTTCTAATTCTCCCATAATGGCGGAACGCCGGGCGCTACCGGCGTTCCTACCACTTTCACCCACTTATCTCCACTTTCCTCCACATTTTACAAGATTTAGAAACAAATAGCAATAGATTTTGCGATATTTTAAGTTTCATTCGTATAGTTTCACCCCCTCATTCGATTGTTTATTAAGGATTTCAAATAATTCCACTCCAGGAGCGATCCCGTCCATGAAACCACAACTATTTGCCCTCCTTACCGCCATTTGCTGGGGCGTTGGCGGTTATTTTGAGAAAAAAGGGTTGCATTTGGGAAATCTCAGCCCAACCATGGGTATCACCATTCGCACCGGGGTCGCGCTTGTGATTCTTGCCATTGCCAGCTATCCTCAATGGAAAACTCTTCCGCAGGCAGGGTCAAAAGCGCTGATATACATGATTATTGGAGGAGGAGTGGTGGCAGGCGCGGTGGGAATGCTGTGTTTCTACACCGCCATCAAAGGAGCACCGCTGACCAAGATTATGCCAATTGCGTTCACATCTCCTTTGTTTGGCGCATTGATGGGTCTGGCTTTTGGCGGGGACCCATTGACTGTAAAAACTGCGCTCGGCATGCTGATGACCGTCGGAGGGATTGCACTCCTCACGATAGGGTGAGCTCGCCAGGAGCTCAACAAGAATGGGTGAAGTCATTAGATAAAGCTGCGTGAGACGGTATAATCCATACCATATCTTTTTCCAGGCGGTGGACCATGGTACCCATCCATATTTTTGACACGTATGCACGCGAAACCCGCGAATTCCAGCCATTAGAACCCGGGAAGGTGGGGCTTTATACGTGCGGACCGACAGTCTATAATTTTGCACACCTGGGGAACATGCGAACCTACATTTTTGAGGATCTGCTCAAACGTATGTTCATTTTCAATGGCTACCAGGTTAATCATGTGATGAACATAACCGATGTGGGGCATCTCACTTCGGATGCGGACACCGGCGAGGATAAGATGGAAAAGGGTTCGCAGCGCACTGGCATGAGCGCCTGGGAAATCGCTGAATACTATACAGCTGAGTTCCGTAAAGACATGGAACGCCTATCCATTCTGGAGCCGACTGTCTGGTGCCGTGCCACGGATCATATCCAGGAACAAATAGATTTCATCTCCTGCATTGAGGAAAAGGGTTTCACCTACCGTACATCCGATGGTATCTATTTCGACACCAACAAGCTGCCCTCGTATGGCTACCTGGGCAGATTGGACATCGAAGGACTTCAGGCGGGCATGCGCATCGAC
>CAYPJS010000141.1:0-17777 GCA_964411135.1 uncultured Anaerolinea sp. | reverse complement strand
TGGTTTTAAATCCCATTCACTCCACCCTTGCTCGATAATTGCATCGAAGGAGATTTTATGAAATCTGTTCGTATCGCCCTCTTTTTGCTGGGAATCGTACTTCTGCTGGCTGCCTGCTCTACCCCAACAGCTAAAACGCCGCCTGTTCAAGTGCCAGAGGAAAACGAAGTTGAACCAGCTTCCCTTGACCGCAATCTGGCTTCATCTGCCTTCACGAAGGGCAGCTGCGGAGCCTGCCATGTCATCCCCGGGGTACCAGGGGCGGTGGGGGCGCTTGGCCCGGACCTGACCAATATTCGGGAACAAGCCGAGAAAACGCTCACATCCTCCGCGTACAAGGGCAAAGCCCGTACGGTTACCGAGTTTTTATTCGAGGCAATTACCAATCCGGATATATATATTGCTGAGGACTGTGCTGGCAATCCTTGTCAGGCAGGCTTGATGCCCGCTGACCTGGCCTCGACCCTCAGCCAGGACGAAATCGATGCAGCGGTAGCCTATATGATCGGACTCCCGGAAAGTGCATTGGCATCTGCCGAAGAACCCGAGCCAACAGCGGCTGCCCCAACCGGGGGTACCGAAACCGCTTCCGGCTCTGAAATGACGGAAGAGGAATTTGCCTGGGCAAAACAGACCTACTTCGAGCGCTGCGCCGGCTGCCACGGCACCCTGCGCAAAGGCGCTACCGGTCCTGCCCTGACGCCTGATTTAACCCAGGCGAAGGGCACAATTGGTCTGGCTGCCATCATCTTCAACGGCACCACCGGTGGCATGCCCGACTGGGGCCGCCAGGGCACTTTCACCAAGGAACAAACTGAAACCATGGCAAAGTTCCTGCAGGAAGAACCGCCCACCCCGCCTGAAATGTCGATGGAACAGATGAAGGCTTCCTGGAAAGTCCTGGTCTCGCCGGAAGAACGTCCTACCGAACCCCAAACCGAGCGCGACTGGCAGAATTACTTCATCGTCACCCTGCGCGATGCCGGCCAGGTGGCAATCATCGATGGGGACACCCATGAAATCGTAAATCTGGTGGACAGCGGTTACGCTGTCCATATCACCCGTATGTCAGCTACCGGGCGTTACGCCTACGTCATTGGCCGTGACGGAAAGCTAGCCTTAATCGACCTGTGGATGGAAAAGCCGGACAAGGTCGCCGAGGTCCAAACCTGCTATGACGCACGTTCGGTCGAGGTGAGCAAGTACGACGGTGAAAAAGGGAATTTCGAGGATAAGTTTGCGGTTGTCGGCTGTTATTGGCCGCCGCATTTCGCCATCCTGGACGGACAGACGCTTGAACCCTTCAAGGTGATCAGCACCCGCAGCTACACCTACGACACGGATGAATATCATCCTGAGCCGCGCGTGGCAGCCATTTTGGCCTCGCATTACCAGCCTGAATGGGTTGTAAACATCAAGGAGACCGGGCAAATCTGGATCGTCGATTACACCGACCCGATCAACCCGACTATCAAGATGATCGAAGCTGAACGCTTCCTGCATGACGGCGGTCTGGATTCCTCAAAACGCTACTTCCTGGTTGCCGCCAACCAGTCGAATAAAATCGCTGTGGTCGACCTGGTGGATCGCGAGTTGGAAGCGCTGGTGGATGTGGATGCCATCCCGCACCCCGGACGGGGTGCTAACTGGATCGATCCGGAATTTGGTCCGGTCTGGAGCACCTCCCACCTCGGAGACGGTGCGATTGTCAGCATCGGCACCGATCCTGAAGGGCACCCGGAAAACGCCTGGAAAGTCGTACGCACCACCCCGCTTCCAGGAGCCGGCAGCCTGTTCATTAAGACCCACCCCAACAGCAAGTGGATCTGGGTCGATATGACCCTCAATCCTGACCCTGCCACGGCCCGCACCGTTTGTGTGATCGCCAAGGAGAACCCGGATGAAGCCGCCAAATGCTGGGAGGTATCCACCTATGGCCGCGCGGTTCATTTTGAATACAACAAACAGGGCACACAGGTGTGGGTTAGTGTTTGGGGTGATGCCAGCAAAGCTGGCGAAACGGGTGAGATCGTCATCTATGACGACGCCACGCTTGAGGAAGTTGCCCGCATCCCGGATCTGGTTACCCCCACTGGGAAGTTCAATGTTAACAACACTGTGAACGATATTTACTAAACCCCACTGTTTGAATATGCTCAAACCTCACCCCTGCAGCCAACTGCAGGGGTGATTGTTTTTTACCAATTTCCCAGAGCCGGGTGGTTAGGCCACCGCGCTGTGGCATAATTAGCGTTTGGGGACCGATTTGACGTAGTCCAACCGCTCTTGCCTGGGATACAACGGATTATGCTTGAAAAACCTGACATTCAGGACGAGGTCATTCTCTTCTGCCTGCAAAACGAATATGGGCTGGTCAATGCCAGCCTGACCTTCATGCCCCTGGGTGCAGATGTCAACACTGCAGTTTACCGCGTCCTGGCTGGCAAACGCATGTTTTTCCTGAAGCTGCGCGGCGGCGGGTTTGATGAGATGTCCGTGCGCCTGCCCAGGTACCTCAACACCCTGGGGGTATATCAGGTTATTCCGCCCATCCCTACCAGCTTTGGACAGTTAACCGCCCGGCTTGAAAATTTCCGGTTGGTTCTTTATCCGTTTATCGAAGGGCAAAACGGCTACCAAAGGTCATTGAGCGATGCTCATTGGTCCGAGTTAGGGGCAGCGCTGCGAAAGATGCATAACACCTGGTTCCCTGAAGAACTCCTCAGACCCATGCGGACCGAAGACTATTCCGATCGCTGGCGTTCCCAGGTGAAGCATTATCTGAGGAAGGTAGAATCGGTTGAATACGAAGAGCCCATCGCTCGGCAGGTCGTGACACTGCTGCAGTCGAAACGGACCCAGATCCTGGACATGGTCCGCAGCGCTGAACGGCTGGCGTTGGACCTTACCGCGTACTCGCTGCCGTTTGTGGTATGTCACGGTGACCTGCACGCCGGTAACGTCCTGCTGACCGAAAAGGGGGAACTGTACATCGTCGATTGGGACACGCTTATCCTTGCCCCAAAAGAACGCGATTTGATGTATATCGGCGGCGGACTGATGGGGCTGCATCGGACCCCGGCTGATGAAGAAGCCGCTTTTTACCCTTCCTACGCTGACACCACTGTCAATGCCGCTGCCATTGCCTATTACCGTTACGAGCGCATCATCCAGGATATCGCTGCTTTCTGCCAGCAGCTGCTCGATTCGAGCGACGGCGGCGAAGACCGAGCCCAATCGCTTTCATACCTTAAATCCAACTTCCTGCCCAATAATGTCATCCAGATTGCCTACCAGTCGGACCGGACAGCAAACCAGGGATCCATTGGTATGCCTTAAGGCGGTTGCAAAGACCACAGATTCTAGGCATTATTACCGACATACCTGGAGTCCACATCGGGCATGTAAATATTGTTAATCCCCTGACCATCCCTTCAGCGGGTAAATAAAGCGGGCTTAAAAATAACCGATAACCCTCCCCATAATAATCAAATAGTCTTGATCAGAATTAGCCTCGTTGCGTAAGGCAGGTAGGCTACACATTCGCTTATACTCTTCGTAGTCCGAATTTGTGTTTTCAGGAGTCTGGCGAGATGAAACAAGCGATAGTGCACGTAGCAATTGTCGTCCGTGATTACGACGAAGCCATTGACTTCTATACCAAGAAGCTGCATTTCAGCCTGGTAGAGGATACCTATCAGCCTGAACAGGACAAGCGCTGGGTGGTGGTTGCGCCGCCCGGCTCGAGCGGCACCACCCTGCTGCTGGCACGCGCATCCAACCCCGAACAGGAAACTTTCATCGGCAACCAGACTGGCGGGCGGGTTTTTCTGTTCCTCAACACGGATGATTTCTGGCGCGATTACAATGAAATGACGGCTGCCGGAATCCATTTTGTGCGCCCGCCGAAAGAGGCCGATTACGGGCTGGTGGCGGTCTTCGAGGATCTTTATGGCAATCTCTGGGACCTGCTTCAATTAAAATCCGGACATCCTGTGGCAGCTCTGGCGGGGTAATATCATCTTGTAAGACTTAATTGTTGACAAAATCTGTATAATTATTCCATTGGTCATTATAAGAATCCAGGATGGACGCTTAGGAGGTATAACTCATGGACAAAACTGGCGGCTATAAGACAATTGACGAATATATTGCTGCCTTCCCGGAGGATATTCAGAAGCGCCTGCAGGAAATGCGGACCGTCATTCACGAGACTGCTCCTCAGGCGTTCGAAAAAATCAGCTACCAGATGCCCACTTTCGACCTGAATGGCAACCTGGTGCATTTCGCAGCTGCCAAAAACCATATCGGGTTCTACCCTACGCCCAGCGGCATCGAAGCCTTCAAGGGGGAACTGGCAGCCTACGTCAGCTCAAAAGGCGCTGTCCAATTCCCGCTCGATAGGCCGCTGCCGCTGGATCTGGTTCGCCGCATGACTGCTTATCGGGTAACCGAGAACCTTCAAAAGGCGCGTAAGAAAGCCAATAAATAGTCCTTCATACAATAAATAATCGTTCCTATATATAAATATAAATCACGGGTCGGGGAGGGGAAGATGGAAAATCTACGAGCGAGGTGTGGTTCCATTCTGCGCAGTCTTTGCGAGGATATCCCAAACAGAAGTGTGGGCAGCCATGGCAACCGCGCAGCCACGGCATTCTTCGAAAAATCTCTCAAAACTCTTGGCTGGAAGACTGAATCGGCAGAATTTAACGCCATCGATTGGATCGACGGCGGCGCTAGCCTGCGCGCCGGAATGGTGAATTTTCGTGTCCAGCCCAGTCCCTACTCGCTGGGGTGCGATGTCCAGGCACCCCTGGTCAGCGCGGACAATTATGAAAGCCTGAAAACGCTGGATTTTAATAAGAAAGTCCTGCTCCTTTTCGGAGATATTGCCCGCGAGCAGCTCATGCCAAAGAATTTTGTTTTCTACAACCCGGAAGAACACCAGCGCATCATCGCACGGCTCGAACAGGGTGCCCCGGCTGCTATCGTTTGCGCCACCAGCCGCAATGCCGCCCTAGCTGGCGGGGTCTATCCATTTCCTTTAATCGAGGATGGCGATTTCAACATCCCATCCGTGTACATGACCGAGGAGGAAGGCACCCGTCTGCTGCCCTTTACCGGTCAAACCATTACCGTCAACTCGAATTCAGTTCGAGTGGCGGGCAAAGGCAGCAATGTAATGGGCATCAAGGGCGAGGGAAGGAAGCGGATTGTGGTCACAGCCCACATCGACGCCAAGAAGGGTACCCCGGGGGCCATCGATAACGCCACCGGCGTGGCTGTCCTTCTGCTGCTGGCTGACCTGCTGCAAGATTATGCCGGAGCATACCGGCTGGAATTGATCGCCTTCAACGGCGAGGATTATTATGCCGTCCCCGGGCAAATGCTGTACGTCCGATCCATGCAGGAGCATTTCAACGAGGTGCTGGTGAATATCAATATTGACGGTGCGGGCTACCTGGAGGGTCCATCCGCTTTCTCGTTTTACGCCCTGCCGCCTGAACTCGAAAATAGCATCAAGTCTGTTATAAGCCGTTATGACGGCATTACTGAAGGTTCTCCCTGGCCGCAGGGGGATCACAGCATTTTCGTCCAAAACGGAGTTCCGGCAGTTGCGGTCTCCTCTGCCTGGTTCACAGAAAATATTGACCAGCAGGAAATCACCCATACACCCAAGGACAATTTAAGGATCGTAGATTGCAGTAAAGTGGTCGAAATCGCGGCGGCACTGTCGGAGATCATCCGCCAGATCGAATAAGGGTTCCCGCTGTTCCAGTCAAAAGGAGATCGCGTAATCATGAAAATTGTTGCAAATGTCATTAACCGCCCGGGACAGCATCAGGTCCAGGTGCGCACCAACGACAGCCAAAAAGCATTGGAAATCCCACCCAAACCCGCAGGCGGCTCGAGTGTGAACGGCGGAGAGCTGCTTTTCCTGGCGCTCGCCACATGTTATTGCAACGACCTGTACCGCGAGGCAGCTAAACGCGGCATCAACGTTGAGCGCGTGGAGGTGCAGGTGCAGGGTGAATTCGGCGGTGAAGGCGAACCAGCCAGCGGCATTACTTACCAGGCAAGCGTTACTGCTCATGCCGAGGAAGCTGCGATTCGCGATCTGATGCAGGCAGCCGACCGGTTGGCAGAGATACAAAACTCCCTGCGCGGTGGCGCTCCGGTGACCCTGACCGACATTCAGATTGTCAGCTTATAAGTTGGTAAACCATTCCTATTCTGGGAGAGATTTTTTGTGAACCTGCCTGACCTTGATTTGCTTCATGCGGTGTTTGATGCCGCCCGCAAGGCTCGCACCAAAGGAAACCATCCCTTTGGTGCTCTGCTGGTAGATGAGGATGAATTCATTCAGCTTAAGGCTTAGAATACGGTCGTTACCAGGCATGACCTGACTGCCCACGCTAAGCTCAACCTAGTATGTACTGCTTCAGCCAAAAATACTCCCGAGTTCCTTACTGCCTGTACCCTGTTTGCCAACACCGAGCCGTGTCCGATGTACGCCAGCGCTATTTTCTGGTCGGACAGCGGAGGTGGGTGGTTTTTGGGCTGTCATCTGATTCCCTATACAACCTGATCGGCAGGGAATCCAGGGAAGCGCTGAACCTGTCCTACCGCGAGGTTTTCGCCAACGACGCACGGACAGTGAACGTAAAAGCACATTCCTCGAGTCAGAAGCCTTGCAGTTGCATTTTTTTTGGAGAAATGTGAAATAACTGTGAAGGATCAATAATTCCTTATTGACATTTGCAATCAAAATGTTATAATACAAATAAGTTTGTATTGCAAAGTGTTTTGTTTTGTAAAGTGAGGTTGGAATGTCATTTCCAGGTGATCTTCGCCAAATTGAAAAAAAAGCGTACAGAACCACCTTCGAGGATGGCTTATTAGACATCAACATCGGCGGTGTTCTAGCCAGCTTTGGACTTCTAAATGCAATTCCAGAGGACGATTCCTTGACAATCCTGCGTTTCGGGCTATTTGTCCTTGGCATGATCCTCAGCACACTGGTCTACCAGCTAGGCAAGAGGTTTATATCCGAACCGCGTATGGGACAGGTAACTTTTAGCCCAAAACGGCAGCACCGAAAATCCACGCTCGTTATTGTCCTAAGTGTTAATGTGGGATTGCAAGCCCTGTTCGTCCTTTTCACCTTCCTTTTATTGAACAATCCCGGCCTGGCAGCCCGATTTGGAATTATTTCTTCCAACCATATTTCCGAACGGCTCCTCGTGTCAGTGATAGCCGCCCTTTTCGTCGGTTTGCCCATGACTCTAATCGCCTATATTAGCGATTTTCAGCGGGCATATTACATTGCCATACTGCTGTCGGCGACGGTCTTCATGATGGTCTGGGCTGACCGGATGTGGCTGCTGTTGATTGCTGCTGCCCTGGTTTTGATCCCGGGCGTTTTCGTTTTCATACGCTTTCTGCAGAAATATCCCCGCCCGCCTGCCGAGATGCCCCATGTCGGATGAAAAGCCAGTCCTCGATCTGTCACTCCTCAACGAAATTGACCGTTTGGTGCACGAACCCGCCCGCCTGATGATGATGTCAGTGCTTTACGTGGTCGAAAACGCTGATTTCACCTTCATCATGAACCAGACAGGCATGACCTGGGGCAACCTTTCAGCGCATATGAGCAAGCTGGAAGAAGCCGGCTACCTGAATGTCGAAAAAACCTTCAAAAGCCGGCGTCCTTACACATTATTGAGCCTGACAAAAGAAGGGCGGGATGCTTTTCGTGCATACCGCAAGAACATACTGCAACTGATGGATGACCTGCCGGAATAAATCAGTATAATTTCAAGGATACTGGTCATCCAGATCAGAACCTGAATCCTTTGGTTTAATTCTTGTCCAGAATGTTCGCTGCCTTGCTGCCCTAATCAGGGGGCCTCATGAAAATTACTTGCCGTCGTTATCAGGCCGAAGAAGATTTTTGGAGGATGCGGGCATTCCTCCGTGAGGTTTTTATGCTCAATGGCAGGTTAGAACGCAGCTGGCACGTCGCCAGGCTTGATTATGCACGTTTCCATGTGTGCATGAACTGCCATAACACCAGCCTGGATAAAATTGCCTGGCTTTGGGAATTAGGTGGCAAGCTGATCGCCTTTACCATGCCGGACGGCGGATTCGGCGAAGCTCATTTCTGTGTGCATCCGGAATATGACTCGCCCACACTGGCTGAAGAAATGCTGGATATCGCCGAGCAGTATCTGGCCGAGGTCAAACCAGACGGCAGCCGCTCCTTCTGTGTCTGGGCACCTGAAATCGATAAAGGCAGGCATGATCTCTTTATCAAACGCGGCTATAGACTCGGTGACTGGCCTGAAACCCAATGGAACCGCGATCTGGATACCGCCATCTTAGATGCACCGATCCCTCCGGGTTTTACCATCCGCGCCCTGGGGGACGGGCTCGAACTGCTGGAGCGCTGTTACGCATCCGGACTGGGTTTTCATAAAGGTGATATCAAAATTGCGGTTGAGAACCGCGAAGACCCGACCTGGTACCGTAACATCCAGACAGCCCCTCTTTACCGCCGCGACCTGGACTTGATCGTTTTAACGAACGATGGTTCTATTGCGGCCTTCTGCACGATCTGGTTCGACGATGTCACCCGAAGCGCTTATTTTGAGCCGGTGGCGACAATACCAGCCTACCAAAAACGCGGGTTGGGAAAAGCCCTGCTGACCGAAGGGCTGCGTCGCCTGCAGCGCATGGGCACGTTGCGCGCCTTTGTCAGCGGATACAGCCAGGCAGCCAATTCACTGTATGGTTCGGTTTTCGGGCCAAAGCATGAGGTCTATCAGGTGTGGGAAAAAATCTGGACTGAATAAAGACCAGACTCTTTGGCAAACTGTGGTAAGCAATTTACAATAACTAAACTTGTCTTTATGATCACCACCTCAAAATCTGCTCGATCTCCAAATACTGCTCTTGCGTGATCGGTCCAAACTCGAGCGCCCGGGCGTTTTCTTCCACCTGTTTCACCGTGCGGAACCCCGGGATGGGGATGGTTTTTTCGCTGCGCGCCCACAGCCACCCAAGCGCACCTTGCGCCAGAGAACGGCCTCCGCTGGTTAAGATCTCGCGTACCGCAGCCAATTTGGTCAGGTATTCGGCATTCGGCTGCCCTTGCACAAAGTACTTCATCCAGCCTGGCGCTTTGATCCCGCGTACATCATCGCTGGAAGGGCGCGTTTCGGATTGATATTTACCGGTCAGCAGCCCCATAGCCAGTGGCCCGCGGTTGATCAGTCCGAGGTTATGCTTTTCACACACCGCAACAATGGCGGGATTGTCATCCAGGACATTCAGCTGCGCCTGGATGGCGGTGCAGTGTTCTCCTGCTGCAAAGAATTCCGCGCTTTTGGGAAAATCGGTGCTCCAGCCGTATGCGCGAATCTTACCGGCAGCCACAAGTTCCTCCAGAGTATCGCGCACCGGACCTGCTTTTTCAGGCGGGAAGCCGTTGTCATGGAACTGGTACAGGTCGATCAAATCCGTGTCAAGTCGGCGTAGCGAGTCTTCGCAAGCCCGCCGGATACCCTGCGGTGATGAATCCGAGCCCAGCACCTGGCGCGTAGATTCGTCGAAAACTGCGTTGAATTTCGTGGCAATCACCACCCGGTCACGTTTGCCAGCCAGAGCCTGCGCCAGCACCCGTTCACTGTGCCCTGCCCCATACACATTGGCTGTGTCAAAAAAGGTTATTCCCATCTCCACCGCAGCATGAATGGCGCGGATTGACTCGTTATCATCTACCACGCCCCAGCCGTGAGGGGTTTCCCCTTCCCAAAACGGACCACCAATCGCCCAGCAGCCCATCCCCAGAGCACTTACGGTTATGCCCGAACGGCCAAGCATGCGGTTTAATATTGCGGTCATCTTTCACTCCATTCCTTGAGGCAAGGTAGATTTCTCATACTAATTTTTTATTTTGCTTTGACATTTTTTTAATAATAGCCCTTTAATATTAAAGCATAAACTCATAAACCTATTTTCAAAAGGAGGTTCACAATGTCCAATCTAACTCGTTGGGAGCCAGTACGCGAAATGATGACTCTGCGTGAGGCGATGGACCGGCTGTTTGATGACGCGTTCACTCGCCCCCTCAGCCTGAGTGGAGTCTCCGCCATGCCTAACCTGGATGTGGTTGAGACCAATGACGAGATCATCGTCAAGGCCGCTCTGCCTGGTCTCAAAGCTGATGATGTGCAAATAACGGTGACTGGCGATACCCTCACTCTGCGCGGTGAATTCAAACAGGAGACCGAGAACGGTGATGCCACCTATCACCTGCGCGAACGCCGCACCGGTTCTTTTGAGCGAACCATTTCGCTGCCGGTTGATGTGCAGACGGAAAAGGCAAAAGCCGACTTCGAGAATGGTGTACTTATCGTTACCCTGCCGAAGTCCGAAGCTGTCAAACCAAAAACGATTTCCATTAAGCCGAGATAACCGGCTCAACCCAGCCCCTCCCTCATACGGAGGGGCTTTTTATTTTTCCCACACCTATTTTTCAGCTGGCCGGTTTGTTCAGGTTGATTTTTTCCAGGTCCAATACCAATTCTATTTCATCATCGTACGTTCTGCCGGTGGGCATAAAGCCCAAGCCGCGGTAAAAACCTTCCGGGCTTCCCTCCCCCTGCCCACAGCTTGTGGTGAGCTGCGGAATACCCAGGGCTTTGAGGTGCGCAATCAGTTTCATCAGGGCAGCTTTGCCGTAACCTTTCCCATGATAAGGTGCAGCAATCATCAAGCGCCACAGGAATACGCCCGGGCAATCGATGCCGTCCTCGTAATCCGACCCTGTGTGGGTCATGATGAAACCGACCGGCGTATCATCCGCATAAATTGCACGCATCCAGACTCCTGAAGAAAAATGGGCTTCAGCTATCGACCAGACATTATCCGCCACCATGCGGTGATGAATTGGGGAAAGCGTATCGCTCAATTTACAGATAGTTTTCATGGTTTGCGCGGTGATGCGCATAAAATGGATGTCCGGTTTTTCGGAGGACAGTGCTTCAATCATAGGTCCCTCTCATTTTCAGTAAGAACGTATATAATTTTGATCACCTATTATCACATGTGAGGAAAATAATGGTAAAGATATCAATAGCCGAGGGTTGTGGAAATTCCCCCAAGAATTTGTTCGTGCAGAATATGAGAATTGCCTTGACGAATGGAGATCAGGAATTCCTTCATATCAACCTCATGGATGGTGCGGTCTGGAATATCCCCGGAAAGACCGTTCTCGAGGGCAAGGAGGATATCATTACCGGGCTAACAGCTATCGAGGATGAAGAAGTTACCGAGCTGCGCATTGACCATGCGTTCAGCCACGGCGCGGCTGGAGCCGTGGACGGGGTTTACATTCTGCGAAGCGGCCGGAAAGTTGCATTCTGCGATATTTTCACCCTGAAAGGTGCAGGCACGATTATCGTAAAATCGATTAAAACTTTTCGGGTAGAGGAATAGCTGTGGGTATGGCTGCCCGAAAAATCGGCGCTTTTAGCCGTGTTTGGCGCAAATCAATCCAAGGTCGCCTTTTGATTATTCTCGCCAGACGTGATGTGAATTTCGATTGGCTCTAATCGAAATCGTACGATTTGCTCCGGAGGGTAAAATCAATGGATGTTAATTTTCCCATTCAATTCCGAGTGGCAATCACCACTCAGGAATACCAGCGTCTGGTGAAATTTTACTGTGAAGGCCTTGGCATTGAGCCGGCAGCCATCTGGAATAACGGCGGGCAGGCACTCCTGCTCGAGATGGGTGCCGCTACCCTGGAAATCTTCGACGAGGATCAAGCGGCATCCGTTGACGAGATCGAAGCCGGTAAACGGGTGAGCGGTCCGATCCGCTTTGCCATCCAGGTGCCCGACATTGAGTCCGCGGTGAGCCGTCTGCTTGCCCACGGCGCCGATTTGGTTCACCCGCCGGTGGTTACCCCCTGGGGAGACCGAAATGTTCGGCTCCAGGACCCGGACGGGATGCAAGTTACTCTCTTTCAACCACCTTCCGGACAGGCGAGATAAAAGGTACATGCACTGAAGTGTAGCTTTCGCAAACCTGTGACATAATTGCACTCACCCTCAGATGGTCGTTTCAATGGACCGATGAAGGAATCAATACCAGTCTAGGCTAGCGAATGGACCTCAGTTATTTTCTGCGCGGGTTAATCCTCGGTTTTTCTATTGCCGCGCCAGTAGGACCGATTGGCATTTTATGCATCCGGCGTACGCTGGCATTTGGACGAGCCTCGGGGTTAGTGTCCGGCCTGGGAGCAGCTACCGCAGATGCCATTTACGGCTCAATTGCTGCCTTTGGACTGGCATTTATCTCGAGTTTCCTGGTCAACCAGCAAACCTGGGTCAGACTTGTGGGCGGGGCTTTCCTGTGCTGGTTGGGTATGAAAACATTTCTGGCAAAACCTGCCGGTCAAACTGAAACGGGGAAGACCACCGGCCTGTTCGGGGCCTATATTTCGACCTTCGTTCTTACCCTGACCAACCCGATGACGATACTCTCGTTTGCTGCTATTTTTGCCGGACTTGGCCTATCTGCTGCCGGCGGAAATTACTGGACTGCACTGCTTCTGGTACTGGGCGTCTTTTTGGGTTCGGCCCTTTGGTGGCTGACCCTCAGCACAGGCGTCAGCTTACTGCGTACTAGGTTTAACCAGGCTGCCATGGGCTGGGTGAACCGCATTTCTGGGGCAGCCATAATTGCCTTTGGCATCCTTGCTATTCTTAATTCAGCGTAATTTTGTTGGTTTTAGCGGATACCAGCGAGCCGTTCGGTTTCAACCCACAAGCGCGCCTGGGTATCCCGATTGTACGAGTTAGCATTTGATTTCACCTGCTGATTGTTCTCATCCCAATACCCGCCTGAAATATTTTGTACCTGCGGATCAGCAGCCAGGTATACATACGTATCGGCCTGACGCTCAGGAGTAATAGCCATCTTTCGTTTTAAATTATAGAGCTTGCGCATCCAGACAGGCAAATGTCCGATACGTTCTTCAGGAACGGCAACGTTTGTCACACGCACACAATTCACCATGATACCGCTTGACTTCAAACGCTCTGCCAGGTCATAGGTGAACATGACCTGGGCTAGCTTGGAATGGTAGTAAGCATGCTGCGTTGAAAAACGCTTTTCGCCGTTCAAATTATCAAACTCAATATCAAGGAAGGGGTAGGTTATCAGGCCTTTTGAGGCAATCGTAATGATTCGGCTTGGTGCACTAGCCTTCAAAATATCCAATAATTGATGGGTCAATAAAAAAACACCGACATGGTTAGTAGCAAAAATTGTCTCCACCCCATCTGCAGTCAGGACGGGTCCTTTTAGCGTATGGTCGAAATTGGCAGCATTGTGAATGAGCACATCCAGACTTGCGTGAGACTGTCGAAATGCATCCGCGAATGTTCTGATGGAGGTCTGGGAAGCCAGATCCAGCTGCATCAATTCGACTCGCTCACTCCCCGCTTCATGGCGTACGTCTTGCAAGGCTGCCATTCCGCGGTCCATCGAGCGACAGGCCATGACCACATTGGCACCCAATCGTGCCAATTTGACCGCAGCCGCTTTGCCGATACCGGAGTTTGACCCGGTGATAATGACCGTTTTCCCTTCGAGGTTGTAGCCCATGATTAATCCTTTTTCTGCGGCGAATGCGTTGACATGCCGTTCTCAATGATAGAAATTACCTGCTCGAAAGCCAGAGCAGCCCTCGGTCCTAAATCAGCGTTAACCCGATTCTTGACGTCTGCTTCAGATTGGCGTTGGTTTGTTAAATAGGGCGTCAGTTCTTTCAAAGCAGCTGTTATAAGGAAAGCGGCGGTGTCCGCATCGACCTTTGAATGGATCTCACCCCGGTTTTTCCCTTTTTCGACCAATCCCTTGAAGAATTGGCGCGTCTCTATTGCAGCCTGATTCACAATTTCTGATGGAAGTGGAGAATCGCCATAAATCGCTCGATTTCCAATCATTGCCAATTTAGGAGATTGGATTTGAAATTGCAGCATGGCACGGCACAACATTCGAAGCATCACAAAAATGTTCATGTCTGGGTTTGTCAGATCGATCTCAGCCATATATTCGGCTTTCTTTTTTGCCGCAAGATCAAGCAAATACAGGTGCAGGTCGCGCTTATCCGTGAAATACTGATACAAGCTGCCCTTTGCGATCCCAGCACGAGCTACGATCTGAGAAACCGACGCGCTTTCATAATCGTGGGTGGAAAACTCATCGATGGCAATTTCGATGAATTTCTGACGTTTTTCATCCGGGAGATTTCGGAAGGTTTCAGTTGGCATAACCCTATTCCCATCAATATGACCGGTCAGTCACATTGTAAACTATTTTCTTTATTTTACAAACCGAATGATTATGTTTATTCTCCGATGGCCAATTTGCTACAATTGAAAACTGATCAATAATTCCCAAGGATCATGAAGGAACATCCGAAGTATGATCACTACCCTTACCAAGAAAAGCAGCCTGCTAACCGCTTGGCTTGTCATTCTGGTGGTTTCCCTTTACAGGATCGTCCTCCAGGAAGTGTTCAGCGTCCCCGTTAACGGCAACCTGGTCACCATTGTACCTGCCATCATTGTTACGTTTGGCTTTCTTCTGACATTTCTCTGGAAAGACATTCGGCCGCTGCGCGCCTTTTTCGGTGTTTTCATCGTCCTGATCCTAAGCCAATGGCTCATCCTGAGCCGTCTGAACCGGCTGCCAATTTTCGATAAGGGATTAAGCAATTCATCTTTTTCCGTGTCCATGCTGACTGAACAGGGACTCAAACTCCTGGTGACCCTGATTATGATTGCGTTCCTATTCTTGATAAAAAACAACCGAATGGCATTCTATTTAACCGCGGGGATTGGCAACGCCGAGGTCGAAGATCTCAGGTGGCTGGGAGTCAGACCCGGTGAAAAATGGTGGAGGTTTGGCCTGGTGGCAGGTTTATGCATCAGTCTGGGCACATTGCTGTTTCTGGTTTTAGGCGGCCGTCCATCCCTGAATAACCTGGGGCAGGTGCTGCCCCTTCTACCAGCGGTATTCTTGGCCGCCGCCTTGAATGCCTTTAATGAAGAAATGACGTATAAGGCTTCTTTTCTCTCGGTTCTTGAGAAAGAGGTCGGAAAAAAGCAAGCATTATTGTTAATGGCCGCCTATTTTGGATTTGCACACTTCTATGGTGTGCCTTACGGCATTATCGGGGTTATCATGGCCGGGATCCTTGGCTGGCTGCTCGGAAAATCCATGCTCGAGACACGCGGAATTTTCTGGGCATGGTTCATTCACCTTCTTCAGGATATACTCATTTTCACCTTTCTCGCCATCGGGTCGATTACACCAGGTGGATAAGTGAGCGGTACCTTATGGAATTCAGCCAATGGGTGGATGACATTACTCTCATAATGAAAAACATTGTTATGTAAAATAGTTTATCGGGAACAGCCGGTCTTTATTACTAACGGTATTAAACCTGAGGACGATATGGAGGTGAAAATGAGTCCAGATAAAATAATCACACCGCGTCTTTTTGATGCAGTCCAATTAGTGTTTGATCTGTTCGGTCACGATGCGCGTAAGTCCTCTGAGGTACCGGTGCTGTCACACCTATTTGCGGTTTGCAGTATGGTCCAATTTGACGGCGGAGATGAGGACGAAGCTGTTGCCGCGCTGCTGCATGATACTTTGGAGGATAAACCCGAATTCATTACGCGCGACGATATTAAACAACGCTTTGGTGAACGGGTATTAAAGATTATCGAAATTTCTACCGACACTCCTCCCGACTATAAAGGAGGTGTAAAGCCGCCCTGGCGAGACCGGAAAACCTCCTATCTTAATCATGCTCGCAGAACCCCGCCCGAACTGCTGCGGATTACAATCGCAGACAAGATTGATAATGCCCGCGCAATTCTTGCCGAATACCAGAGAGTTGGCGATCAGATTTGGTCCAAATTCAACGCAGGCAAGCAAGACCAGATCTGGTATTACAACCAATCCGTCCAGGCCTACGACGAGGCTGGCTGCAGCGGACCATTGCTGGAAGAACTGCGGCGGCTGGTGAATATGCTGAACAAATTGACCGCCTAACCGCCAATTTCCCGGTCGTAGTACAATCACTTTATATACGCAGCGCTGCGTTGAGCCATTATTTGAAACCGGGAAGGTCAGGAACCAACATGCGCCAATCCATGCTCACCACCGATCAATCCCAATTTCTTCAGGATGAAAAGCAAGCCCTGTCTGAGCTGCTGCTTAACCTTGCAGCAATCGACTGCCCAAAGGCTGATCTGGCGACACTGCAAAAAGCCATTGCGCAATTGGATGAATTATTTCTGGTTGTGGTGGTTGGGGAGTTCAACGCGGGGAAGAGCGCATTGATCAATGCCATTCTCGGGCAGAAGGTACTGCCCGAGGGGGTTACACCCACGACCTCGCGTGTGACCCTGGTCAAGTGGGGTGAGTCGGCTGGTGAACAGCCAATCGATGATGGCTTTTCGGTATATACCTTTCCCCTGCCGCTCTTGAAGGAATTGAACATAGTGGATTCACCCGGTACCAATGCTATCATCCGCCAGCATGAACGGCTGACCGATGAGTATGTACCGCGCAGCGATTTTGTCCTTTTTGTAACCTCCGCTGACCGGCCGATGACAGAAAGCGAGCGTCAATTCCTCGATCGGATCCTGGCTTGGGGCAAGAAGATCGTGTTTGTTTTGAATAAGGTGGACATCCTCGAAAACGAAGCAGCCTTGAACGAGGTGAAAGGTTTCATCCACCAACATGCCGCCACCGCGCTCGGGACTGAACCCGAAATATTCGCTGTTTCCGCACGATTTGCCCAGCATTCCTGGCGGGAACAGGACGAGAACCGCAGACACAGGCTGCGCGCAGCCAGCAATATTGATCGATTGGAACGCTATATCACTTCCACCCTGGATGACGGTGCCAAACTCAGGCTAAAGTTTAACAGCCCCCTCGGCGTTGCAGACAAAATTGTAAGCCAGGCTGAAAATAGCAACCGTGCCCAATCAGACGATTTTAAGGAAGATAAAGAAACCGTTCAAGCCCTGGAAGCCACAATTTCAGGCTATGAACGCGAATTGAAAAGCGAGTTGACACCCCGTCTGGCTGAAGTTGAAGCCATCTTACAGCGCGTTGAGATCCGCGGTCTGGATTTCTTCGATACCACCATGCGCCTGACCAATATCCACAACCTGGTGCGCGGAGACAAGGTACGTGCGCAGTTCGAGAAACAGGTGCTGGCGGACCTACCTGCCCAGATCGATAATCAGGTTCAGCAAATCATCGACTGGCTGGTGGATAAGGACCTGCGGGAATGGCAGCGGGTAATGACTTTCCTGCAGCAGCGTCAAGCATTGAATGTAGAGCATATCGTGGGTGCCAGCACCAGCCCCCAGTCAAACCGGCGCCGGGAACTGATCGATACGGTGGGCATGCGTGCCAACTCAATTATCGAAAGCTATGACCGAACCAAAGAAGCCAGCCAGCTTGCTTCTCAGGTCGAAGCAGCCGTAGCCCAAACGGCTCTCTTCGAGGTAGGTGCGGTCGGGTTAGGGGCATTGGTCACAACCGCGGTTCTCTCCTCGGCGCTGGATATCACCGGCATGATCGCTGCCGGTACCCTTGCCATTGTCGGTTTTTTTGTTATTCCTTACAAACGAAAACAGGCCAAAGAAAATTTCAGAGCCAAAATGGCT
>CAYPJS010000140.1:0-1711 GCA_964411135.1 uncultured Anaerolinea sp. | reverse complement strand
GCACCGAATAATGGTGCGTAAAAATCAGGTACCCACCCTGTCAGCGGAATTGTAGGCTGCGCGTCGCCTGTACACGCACCGAAAAACGGTGCGTACAAACCCGGTACGCACCCTGTCAGCGGAATTGCAGGGTGCGCGTCGCTCGTACACACACCGAAAAACGATGCGTATAAACCCGGTACCCACCCTGTCAGCGGAATTGTAGGGTGCGTGTCGCTCGTACACGCCCCGAAAAACGGTGCGTACAAAACCGGTACGCACCCTGTCAGCGGAATTGCAGGGTGCGTGTCGCCCGTACACGCACCGAAAAACGGTGCGGACAAAACCGGTACGCACCCTGCAAATTCAAACTCCGCGGCTCTGTGGTGAATTCAATTTAATTGTTTATCTGCAACCTTGACAATTTTCACTTGGTAGTACAATTGCCTCTTATTCGTTTTGCTAGAGGTGAAAGAATGGTGTCAGCAAAAGGAAAATCTACCGCATCACTCTCTGTATGGGCAGCCATGCTGAGCGTTTACATCATCTGGGGGTCCACCTATCTTGCCATCCGCTTCGCTGTTGAAACCATCCCGGCTTTCTTGATGGCTGGTGTGCGCAATTTCACCGCCGGGCTGATCCTCTACGGAATCATGCGCCTGCGCGGCGTACCCAACCCCACGCCCCGCCAGTGGCGCAGTGCTGCCATCGTCGGCGTACTGATGCTGACGGGCGGCAATGGATTGGTCTCGTGGGCGGAGAAGACCGTCCCCTCTGCCATCACCGCGCTGCTGGTTGGAGCGGTGCCCCTGTTCATGATCCTGATTGACTGGATCACCGGCCGGTATCGCGACCCGTCACGGCGCCCCAACTGGCTGGCATACGTGGGCGTGGTCACCGGCTTCGGCGGGATCGCCCTGCTGGTGGGACCTGACCAGCTTGGCGGTACCCAGGTTGACCTTATCGGTGCGGCAGCTTTGCTGGTAGGAGCGCTGCTGTGGGCCGGCGGATCCCTGTACTCGCGTGAAGCGGCCCTGCCGGAATCTCCGCTGATGGGCACCAGCATGGAAATGCTGGCAGGCGGTGTAGCACTGCTCGTGATTGCCAGTGTCACCGGCGAGTGGGGCCAGTTGAACCTGGCGACGATATCCCGGCAATCGCTGCTGGGCATGCTTTATTTGATCGTCTTCGGCTCGCTGGTCGGGTTTGTGTGCTACACCTGGCTGCTGCGCGCCGCACCAACCACATTGGTTTCCACCTACGCCTACGTTAACCCGGTAGTCGCCATCCTGCTGGGCGTGGCACTGGGCAACGAGGTCATTTCACCGCGCATGCTGGTCGCGGCTGCCATCATCCTGGCGTCAGTGGCGCTGATCACCTTCACCCGTGCGCCTGCCCGCAAGCTGCAGCCTGAAGTGAGCGGCTCGCCAAGCGATTAGACGCCGCATAATTTTGTCTATTCTGCCTGATCCGTTTACGCGGATTGGGCACGACCACGGTTAGAAAGCCCCATCCAGGTGGGCTTTGCGCTTTAGATCGGTTTGAAGAACATCAAAAACACAATCACGGCAATCCCGCCAAACCCGATGAGGGACAGCAGTACCGGGTTGATCTGGTTCAGCAGTGCAAAGGCTTGCTCATCACTCATAAGGCTGGATGCGGGTTTTTGATACGATGGTCCAGGCAGACCCAACCCGGCGCGCAATTCATTAAAGATGCGCGATCCCAGGCT
>CAYPJS010000139.1:0-33392 GCA_964411135.1 uncultured Anaerolinea sp. | reverse complement strand
ATCGATAGGAGTAAAAAGACGATGTTGGGGTTGGTCAGCAGCGCCAGCGCATCTTCCATCATCGTCAGGGGGATCTCGCGGACGGTGGCGTTGCTGGTTTCCAGAACCACCTCCTGGTTAAGGACAACAACTTGCCTGCCATCAAGCTGCTGGATCAGGTCATTCAGGTTGGTTGCAACAAAATCTACCAGCCCCACCTCAAGCGCTTCGGTGGACGAGACAGCCTTGGCAGATTCAATGGTTTCCTCAGCAATTGCGACCGCTTCAGGCGGGCGATTCTCTGCCAGCGAACGCACGGTCGCGCGCAGGATTTCTTTCTCTTTCGCCTCCATCGTCTCGCCGATATCTTCACCCTGGGAACCCACAGGGCTGGCTGCGCCGATGGCGGTTTCTGGAGCCATCGCAGCAGCATGACCGGCTAACGTAATGATCGTACCTGCACTGCCAGCCATGGCTCCTTGCGGCGAAACATACACAATGATCGGAATTTCGCTGTTGCGAATTACCTGAACGATTGAGTTCATTAATGAGATGGACCCGCCAGGCGTGTTAAGCTGCAAAATCAGCATTTCTGCGCCGTCTTCTCGGGCGATATCCAGGCTGCGCTCCAGCGATGTCATCATGACAGGCGTTAACGGCCCTTCGGCTTTCAATACCAATACCTCACCTGTGCCCAGGCTGTTTTGAGCCTGAACCGGCTGAGCCAACCAGGCAGCTGCCAGAATAATTACTGCCAGTCTTAAATAGACCAGGATGCTGCGCTTAACCATGAAATCCTCCTGCCGATCCGATTGCCGGCATTGTTGAATTTATTATAGCCTGTCGTACGAGAAAAACCTCATATGGGATTTGCGTGGACACTAATAATAAACCGACAATTTGTTAATATTCTTCTTGCATAGCCGGGTTATTGTTATAACAATGCAACTCCTTCGGAATGAAGGATAAGGAGGTTACCAAATGGCAAAAATTATTGGAATTGATCTGGGTACTACAAATAGTGTTGTCGCCGTAATGGAAGGCGGAACACCAACGGTGATTACCACTGCGGAAGGCTCACGCCTTCTGCCGTCGGTTGTGGCGTTCAATAAAAACGGTGAGCGGCTGGTGGGAGCGACTGCCAAACGACAGGCGGTTATCAATCCAGAAAACACGGTGTCTTCCATCAAGCGTTTAATGGGCCGTCATTTTGATGAAGTCGAAGCCGAGCGCAAAATTGCACCCTATCAGGTTGTCAAAGGTCCAACGGGTGACGCCAGGGTCAAGATTCAAGTCAACAATCGCGAATACACCCCGCAGGAAATCTCAGCCATGATCCTGGGCAAACTCAAGGCGGATGCCGAGGCTTACCTGGGTGAGCCTGTGACCCAGGCTATCATTACAGTGCCGGCTTATTTTAATGACAGTCAGCGTCAGGCTACGAAGGATGCTGGGAAAATTGCCGGGCTGGATGTGCTGCGAATCATCAATGAGCCGACCGCTTCGGCATTGGCGTACGGCCTGGACAAGAAGAAGAATGAGAAAATCCTGGTTTTTGACCTGGGCGGAGGTACCTTTGATGTATCCATCCTGGAAGTGGGCGATGGTGTGTTTGAAGTCAAATCCACTTCGGGCGATACACACCTTGGCGGCGATGACTGGGATCAAATCATCGTCAACTGGGCAGCCGATAACTTTCAAAAAGAACAGGGCATCGACCTGACGAAGGACCGGCAGGCGTTGCAGCGGCTGCGCGAGGCAGCTGAAAAAGCAAAAATAGAGCTCTCGAGTTTGATGGAGACTGACATCAACCTGCCTTATATAACAGCAGATGCCAGCGGCCCAAAACACTTGCAGATACGCCTGACGCGCTCCAACTTCGAGCAGATGACGGCAGAATTGTTGGAGCGTACGCGCAAGCCGTTCGAAACCGCGCTCAAAGATGCTGGTTTGAAAGCCAGTCAGATCGATGAGATCGTCATGGTGGGCGGCGCAACCCGTATGCCCATGGTGCAGGAACTGGTCAAGAAATTGACCAATAAAGAGCCCAATAAGAGCGTAAACCCGGATGAGGTGGTTGCGGTAGGGGCAGCAATTCAGGCGGGTGTGTTAGGCGGTGAAGTCAAGGACGTTCTGCTGCTGGATGTAACTCCGCTAACCCTGGGCGTGGAGACCCTTGGCGGTGTGATGACCCCCGTCATCGAACGCAATACGACCATTCCGGCCAAGCGTACGCAAGTATTTTCGACGGCGGAGGACAACCAGTCGGCTGTGGATGTGCATGTTTTACAGGGCGAGCGAACGGCTGCCGGGGACAACATCACCCTGGGACGCTTCCGCCTGGATGGTATCCCGCCGGCCTCGCGCGGCATGCCGCAGATCGAAGTTACATTTGATATGGACGCCAACGGCATCCTGAACGTGACTGCGAAGGACAAGGCAAGCGGGCGCGAACAGCGCGTGACCATTACTGCTTCCACCAACCTGTCACGGGATGAAGTTGACCGAATGATCCATGAAGCCAAGCAGCACGAGGCGGATGATGCGAAGCGCCGTGAGCTGATTGAGACGCGCAACATGGCTGAAAACCTGGTTTACCAGGTTGATAAGGAACTCAAAGAAAAAGGGGCTGATGTACCTTCGGACCTGCGCGGGGAGGCTGAAAGTGCTACAAACCAGATGCGCCAGGCGGTCACCGGGGATGATATTAACCGCATCCGGTCCCAAAGCTCATCTTTGCAGCAGATTCTTGGCAGGATCCAGCAGAGCGGCCAGAAACCGCCGTCGGATAATGGTCACAGTAAGCGCGAGACACCGGAGGGTGAAGTCGTCGATGGCGATTTCAAAGATGCCTGATTCCGCGGCAAAGAAAAACGGCAGTTCATAATAGAACTGCCGTTTTTTGATTTCAAATCAATCAATCAACCTGTTACCAGAGTGCCCCGGATCTCGCCCAGCAGCGACAGGCGCAGTGCATCTGGATCCCACAGGTTGAGCACCATAATCGGAAGCTTGTTCTCCATGCAGAGCGTGATCGCTGTGCTGTCCATAACCCCCAGGCGGCGGTTGATGGTCTCGATGTAACTCAGGCGGTCAAACTTCACCGCATTCGGGTTGGTGACCGGGTCACTGTCGTACACGCCGTCGACCTTGGTGGCTTTGATCAACACATCCGCATCGATTTCGCACGCACGCAGTGCTGCAGCCGTGTCAGTCGAGAAGTATGGATTGCCGGTGCCGCCTCCGAAGATGACCACGCGGCCTTTTTCAAGATGGCGAATGGCGCGGCGGCGAATATAAGGCTCGGCGACTGATCGCATTTCGACTGCAGATTGAACGCGGGTGATCACGCCGATCGATTCAAGCGCATCCATCAGCGCCAGGGCATTCATCACAGTTGCCAGCATGCCCATATAATCCGCAGTTGCCCGGTCCATGCCAAGCGCATCCCCGGTCTTCCCGCGCCACAGATTGCCGGCTCCGATGACAATGGCGACATCCACACCCAATTCACGAACCTCGCGAACACGCAAGGCAATATCGCGGGCGGCTGTGGGGTCAAGCCCTGTGCCGTGGGGGGAGGCTAATGCTTCTCCGGACAATTTTAGCAGGATGCGATGATACGTAAGGTCGTTCATAGAGGCTCCTTGGTCGCGCGATCCTATAAAAAAGCCAACCTTTCGGTTGGCTTTTAAGACTACTCTTCGCTTGTCGTTTCGCCCAGTGCCCAGCGCGCGAACCGCCGGATAACGATATTTTCACCGGTTGAGACGATGGTCTCATTCATCAGGTCCTGGATGGTTTTGCTGTCATCGCGGATGTACTTCTGGCGCATCAGCACAAACTCATCCTTGAACTTGACAACTGCGCCTTCAACGATGCGGGGAATGATGGCGTCTTTTTTGCCTTCTTCACGAGCCTTAGCTTCAGCAATCTGAACTTCGTGGTCGAGAACTGACTGAGGGACGTCCTCTTCCTTAATGTACATCGGGGCGGTGGCGGCAATTTGCAGAGCAATTTCGTGTGCGAATTCGCGGAATTTGTCACTGCGGCCGACGAAGTCGGTTTCGCTGTTGATCTCAACCATCACGCATACACGTCCGTTGCCGTGGGAGTAAATATCGATAACACCCTCGGATGCGGCTCGGCTGGCGCGTTTGGCAGCGGTCGCCAGACCTTTTTCTCGAAGGAAATCGAGGGCTTTGTCGAAGTCGCCTTCAGCCGCCTCAAGCGCTTTGCGGCAGTCAAGAATTCCAGCGCTGGTTGCTTCGCGCAGTTTTTTAATCATGTCTGTGGTAATTGTCGTCATTCCTGTTTCCTTGTGTGTCGTGATCGATCGCTACGGGAGCAACCAGATAATTATTCAGCGTCCTCGGCAGCCTTGGGGGCTTCTTCAACAACTTCCGAAACAACTTCCTCAACCTCATCTGTGTGGCTCAGTTTTGCCAGGGTGGATTCACCCAACAGGCTCACATCGTCCACTTCCTCTTCCAGCATCTGGCGGCGCGGTACGCGCACAGCCTGGGCGGCCGGGCTGGCTGCTTCTGCAGCTTCGGCATCCAGGATGTCGTCTTTGCGCATCGCTTTGCCTTCCAGCACTGCGTCAGCAATTTTTCCGACCAGAAGTTTGATCGCGCGGATGGCATCGTCATTGGAGGGGATTACGTAGTCAACGCCGCCAGGAGGGCAGTTGGTGTCCACCAGGGCGATAACCGGGATATTCTTGGAGTTGGCTTCGCGAACCGCAGTATCTTCACGCATCACATCCACAATGAAGACCAGTTCGGGCAGGCGCTTCATGCTGCGGATGCCGTCCAGGCGGATTTTCAAGCGGGTAATCTCGCGATCGACCAGCAGAGCTTCTTTCTTCGTAATCCGGTCGATCTCGCCGGTTTCGTGCATCTTCTCGAGGCGTTCCATTTCCTGGATGCGGTCGAAGATGGTGACCCAGTTGGTGAGGGTGCCGGGCAGCCAGCGTTCTGTGACGTAGGGCATGCCGCAGCGGACGGCTTCTTCTCGGATCGTTTCCTGCGCCTGGCGCTTGGTGCCAACAAAAAGGACTGTCCCGCCGTCGGCGACAGTCTTGGCGATCAGTTGGTAGACCTGAGTCAGAGATTTAACTGTTTGCTGCAGGTCAATGATGTGAATGCCATTGCGCTCGGTGAAGATGAAGGGGCGCATGGCCGGGTTCCATTTATTGGTGCGGTGTCCGAAGTGAACGCCGCTTTCCAACAGGGCTTTCATGGAAATGATGGATGCCATTCTATTCAATTCTCCTTTGCGTTAGTTCCTGCGCACCCGTCATCCTTTGCCTGAACCGCTTTTGCGGCACGCCAGGGTTGGTCAGGGGGCGCGTGTGATTGCTTTGCCAGTCGCAAAGCCGGTCAATTCTATCACAACTTTACATTTGAATCCAGACTTCGGGTTGTTTCAGAAATTATTTCACCTGCGGCGGAGAGTATTTTGATTGAAACACTCCATCTTGAAAGGGGGAGGTTAGAGATCTTTAATTTGCACTAAAACGGTATTATTTGTTATAATACATTCTATAAGACTATCACATTCAACAAAGGAGAATTCGCCATGTCCCACGAACATGAATGTGCCTGTGGTGGAGCCTGCGGCTGTAATCATGCTGAAGAGGAAGAGGTCGTCGAGTTGAGCCGCGATCAGTATGTAACGCGCCTCGAGAATTACCTGCAGGACCTTAAAGCTGAGATCATCTCGGTGGAACAGGAACTGGCTACCCTGCGGCAGCCCGTTTAAGGTATTCGAAGGTTCCACGAATATACAGGTTATTGGTGCCGAGAGCACATAATATTATTGGTAAGGGACAGCCTGGAATTCGGGCTGTCTTTTTTTATTCTTAATTGGGTGAAGAATGTCAAAAAAATCCATAAAAAAGTCATGCAATTTGTACTACATCTTGTAGTATCTTTTTCCTCAATTTCACGTATAGTAATCTATAGCAATTTGATAATGTTATAATGAATTCTGTTTGTGAAAACAAGCACCAGCGTTTTGCAATTCAAGCGATCCTTGCAAGCGGATCATCCCAGGTTTTCCTGGCAGCCTTGAAAACGCGTTCGAAGGAACGCTTTTTTAATAAAAATTCTTATTACTGGTTTTCCCAATAGTGTATAACTACCCTTGAGGTTTTTTGATGTCCACTCCTGATTTAACGCTCTTACACGCTCCCAGCGTCTATGATTTCCGCCGAGAATCGATTCTTTACGGCCCAGTCAGCGATCTGGTACCGTCTACGCCTGTTTTTGAGATGTACCCCATTGGCTTCACGACCATGGCGGAATACCTCGAAAGACACGATATGCAGACCCGCATCGTCAATCTGGCGGTGCGCATGTTGGATGAAATCAACTTTGATGTAGAAGACTACATTAAGAAGCTTGATTCGCTGGTATATGGCATTGACCTTCACTGGCTGCCGCATGCCCACGGATCTATCGAAATCGCGAAAATTGTTAAACAATACCATCCCAGGTCCCCTGTGTTGTTTGGCGGTTTCTCATCGAGTTATTTTTATAAGGAGTTGATCGCGTACCCAGCGGTGGATTTCATCATTCGCGGTGACTCGACTGAATACCCGCTTCTGCTCCTGATGCAGTACCTCCGTTCTGGTGGAGCTAATCGCCCGGATCCAACCTCGCTTGCGGCTGGACAGCTGGCTGCCATCCCCAATCTGGTTTATAAAACCAGCGACGGGGAAATGCATGCCAACCCGATCTCCTACAGCCCGGACACCCTGGATGATCTTTTGATCGATTACACCCATGTGCTGCGTTCGGTGGTCCGCTACAGAGACCTGGCATCCTATAAACCCTTCCGTAATTGGATGAAATATCCGATTACGGCTGCGCTTACCGTTCGGGGCTGCCGGTATAACTGCACCACCTGCGGCGGCGGTGCCTGTGCATTCCGCGGGATCCATAACCGGCAAAAACCGGCTTACCGCTCCCCCGAACTTCTTGCGCATGATATCCGCAGGATCGGTGAATATTCAAAAGGCCCAGTCTTTATTCTTGGCGACATCCGCCAGCCCGGTGAGGACTACACCCGTCGCTTCCTGGATGCGATTTCAGGATATAAAAAGCCCGTGTTCATTGAGTTGTTTGACGCTGCCCCCAGGAAGTTCTTCCAGGATGTGGCGAAAGCCATGCCAAACTTCACCGTCGAGATCTCGATGGAATCTCATGACGAGCCAGTGCGCAAAGCCTTTGGCCGGCCGTACTCAACCGTCGACATCGAACGGACGATGGATGACGCGCTGGATGCAGGCTGCAAACGGTTGGACCTCTTCTTCATGGTGGGCTTGAAGGGCCAGACTTACGAATCGGTTATGGGTACAGTGGATTACTCGCGCGACATGCTGCGGCGCTATGCCCGTGACGGTGAGAACCGGGTCATCCCGTTTATTTCTCCGCTGGCACCATTTGTCGACCCGGGCAGCCGGGCTTTCGAAGAGCCTGAAAAGCACGGCTACAAGCTTTTTGCCCGCACCCTCGAGGAGCACCGCAAACAGCTTCTGGCGCCATCCTGGAAATATGTACTCAATTATGAGACCACCTGGATGAACCGCGATCAGATTGCCGCAGCTACTTATGAGGCGGGCCGTCAACTCAACCTGATGAAGGGCGAATTTGGGGTTTTAAACCCCGAACAGGTGCGTGCGACAGATGAACGCATTACCCAGGCGGTGGCTTTGATGGGCGAGATTGACCGTATCGTGCAAACCGTCAAGGACCCGGATGTGCGACAAACGGAACTGACAGCTCTCAAACGGCATGTTGATAATGCCAACCTTTCCACAGTTTGCGACAAACGGGAACTTGAAATACCCATGCGCGGTCCAACGATCAACCTGATGCAAGCAGCTGCCAGCGTCGTCAGCGACTGGTGGCGAGACCGGGCGCGTATTTTCCGGGATAACTGATCTTATAACCGCGGCAGAAAATGCCGCGGTTTTTTTTATAACTCCATTTTCTCTGAACGTATTAAGCGCTCTCATTTATAATGAAATAGCCCTGCACGGGCGATAATTATTGGAAGAAAAAATTAACTTTTTGGGGTGGTGTATGCACATTCTGGTAACCAACGATGATGGGATTAACGCACCTGGCCTTTTAGCTTTATCCCAGGCGATGCAGCCTTTAGGCAAGGTCAGTGTACTGGCACCTGACCACAATTGGAGTGCATCCGGGCATGTGAAGACCCTGCACCGGCCGTTAAGAGTAAAACCAACCACACTCGCTGACGGCAGCCCGGCGCTGGCTACGGATGGCGCACCGTCGGATTGTGTGGCACTGGCTGTGCTCGGAATCCTGCCGGAGCCGATTGACCTGGTGGTTTCCGGCATCAATTCACATGCAAATGTTGGTCACGATGTGACTTACTCTGGAACCGTGACGGCAGCAATGGAGGGTGCAATCTGGGGGCTGCCTTCCCTGGCTTTTTCATTGGATACAAAGGAGGACGGTCCCACTTTGTTTTATTACGACACCGCAGCGAAATTTGCTGCCCAGATCGTCGAGAAGGTTCAGCAGAATCAATTGCCGCCCAATGTATTATTGAATGTCAATGTGCCCAACCTGCCTGCCAGTCAGATCCAGGGGATCCGCGTGACCCGCCTTGGGCTGCGGATTTACCGGGATGTGTTGATCGCACGTGAGGACCCGCGCGGTAAACCCTATTACTGGATTGGCGGGGATGTACCCACAGGTGTCCCTGAAGAAGGTACAGATATCGGCGCGCTGGCGGGGGATTATGTTTCGATATGCCCGATTCAACTCGACCTTACCGCCCATCACAACCTGGAGCAAATTCGCGCATGGGGGTGGGGTGCCATCCGTTAGATTTCTGCGTGCCCTTTGCCATCGGTAAATCTGATTTTCGGCAGTTTGTCCGATACCCTTGATATGCTATACTGAAAATGGTCAATAAATTCGGCTGTTTTTTCGGTCAGGATTATTAAGCCAAAATATCAAAGGACTATCAAAGGAGTGGGTGTCATGGTAAATACCGTGCGCGATTGGATGAACGATCTGGTCGTATTTATCGATCCGAACAGCTCGGTCACGGAAGCACTGGGAGTTATGCGCAGAAGGTATGTCAACAATTTAATTGCCAAAAAGACGAAGGAATCGCCTGAATACGGCATCATCACCTCGATTGATATCTGCGACACGATCGTTGCACAGGGACGCGATCCTTCCAAGGTGCGAGTCCGCGAGATCATGAGCAGCCCATTGATCACTGTTTCCCCGCAAATGACCATTGATGAGTGTGCAAAAGTAATGAAGGAAAAGCGGATCCACCACCTGCCTGTGGCAGATGCCAATGGAACCGTCATCGGAATGATATCTGCCAATGATTTCCTGATTGTTGCGGAACAATTGGGGCACGGAAATGGCGAGCGCACGCTGCACTAGTTTCGCTTGACAAATATGAAAATGTGCATCGGTTATAATTCCACCGATGCGCCGATTCCTGAACTACCTATTCACCGCAGTATTTATTACTGCACTTGTTACTAATCTTCTAGCCTCACCTGCGTCAGTGAAGGCGGAGGCTGGCTCTGCGTACGATTTAATCAGTGCCGTCAATGGACTGCGCCAGGCCAATGGCCTGCCAGCCCTTGAAGTTGACAGCATCCTGATGAGTACCGCTCAGGCTACCTCTGATGTCATGGCTGCCAGCGGGAACTGTGCCCATATCGGAAATGCCACCGGCCGGATCGCGGCAGCCGGATATGGATCGGGCGGCACTGTTTTCGCCACTGAAAATATTGCCTGTGGAATGGATTTATCGATAGACACGGCAGTCTATACCTACTGGGCAGATGCCACGCACATGATGCCCATGACGGATGGAAAATATACCCATATTGGGGGCGGCGTCACCGTTATTTCTGGCCGGGTATTCTACGTGATCCATGCCGCCTATACTTCGGGCGGATCTTACGTGGCCGCATCCCCGGCAGCTACCAATTCAGGCGGCACAGGCCAGACTGGTCCAACCCAGGGGATAGTCAGTCCAATTGTTACTGTCACGCCCGCAGCAGACGGTTCGGTAATCCATGAGGTACAGCCCGGTCAAGCGTTGTGGAGCATCGCAATAGCCTACGGCGTAAAGATTATTGACCTGATCGGGCTCAATAATCTGGCTGCTACACCGGTTATCTACATTGGCCAAAAGATCATCGTACAGCCTTCTTTTACGGCTACCATCTCCCCCACAACCACTCCTACCAGGCTGCCAGCAACCCGCACACCGGCTCCTTCCCCTACACCAAAAACACCCACCGTAACACCAACTCCAACACTCACACCTACACCAACGCCAAAACCGTTAATTGACTGGAAACCCCCCGAATGGCTCGGCACGAATGTCCTCGGTATCGGCATTCTTTCCATCAGTGCCATCGGACTGGTCGTCTTAGCCGTTGCCAGTTTCCGCAAGAAGCAATAGCCATAAGAATACAGGATGCAACAGGCGGCCTAAAGGCCGCCTGTTGATTTCTAAATTGAAAAATCTTCTCCGCGCCAGACGCCATTTTCGGGTGCATGGATAAACACAGGATGTTCCAGGATACTCCCGGTGTTGTGGCTCCCGTTATTGCGGCGAGTTCCGCCGTTGCTTTCCATTGCAGGAGTATGCAGCTGGGTTTCAAGCGCTTCAAGGCGAGCCATCATTGACGAGAGGGTCTGACCGATTGCATCCGGCATGGTATTGTGGTCAAGGTCAGGCAGACTGTGAGGTTTATGGCGAGCCACCACCTGTCCTGGAACACCGACAACCACAGAATTGGCAGGTACAGAATTTACCACCACCGCATTGGCGCCGATGCGGCTGCCATACCCAATGGTGATATTGCCCAGGATTTTGCCGCCTGCACCGATAACCACACCGTCTTCAATTGTCGGGTGACGTTTACCTTTTTCGAGGCTGACACCGCCCAGGGTGACTCCGTGATACAGGGTTACATTGTTTCCGATTTCTGCAGTCTCACCGATGACGACGCCCATGCCGTGATCGATAAACAGTTTGCTGCCGATTTTTGCGCCTGGGTGGATTTCGATGCCGGTCAGAAACCGGTTGACATGCGACAACCAGCGTGCGATCAATTTAAAGTTGTGCTGCCAGAGCCAATGGGCTGCACGGTGCCCCCATACCGCATGGATACCCGGATAGGCGAGCAGAATCTCCCAGAGACTGCGGGCGGCCGGGTCGCGCTCAAAAGCCGATTGAATATCCGATTTTGCTTTTTGAAATAGCCGTACCATTTGGAAACCTTCTTTCCAACGAAAACCCGTGAAGACGGGCCTTAGTCGAGCAAATCCGCGTAAAGTGCCGTGCTCAGATAACGCTCGCCGAAGGAGGGAATGATCACCACAATCAATTTGCCTTTGTTTTGCGGGCGCTTCGCCACCTGCAGCGCTGCCCAGAGTGCAGCCCCAGATGAAATGCCAACCAGCAGCCCCTCGCGGGAGGCGGCTTCACGCGCGGTACGGAAAGCATCTTCGTTCTTTACACGCACAATTTCATCATATACCCGGGTGTTTAGAACCTCTGGAACGAACCCCGGACCGATGCCCTGGATGGGATGGGCGGCTTTTGGCTCACCGGAGAGCACTGCCGAGGCGTCCGGTTCAACCGCCACAACCTGGAATGTGGGTTTGCGGGATTTGAGAACCTCTCCAACGCCGGTTATGGTACCCCCGGTGCCCACGCCGGCAACCAAAATATCGACTTTTCCGTCGGTATCCCGCCAAATTTCTTCAGCGGTGGTCTGGCGGTGGATTTCGGGGTTGGCCGGATTTTGGAATTGCTGCGGGATAAAGTAACGCGGGTCGCTGGCTGCCAGTTCTTCGGTTTTTTTGATCGCGCCAGCCATGCCTTCACTGGCGGGAGTCAGAATCAGGTTTGCCCCATAGGCGCGCATCAGGATGCGGCGTTCTTTACTGGCTGATTCAGGCATGACCAGGGTGGCTTTGTACCCGCGAGCTGCAGCCACAAAAGCCAGTGCAATGCCGGTATTCCCGCTGGTCGGCTCGAGGATGATGGTTTCGTTGTTGATTTTCCCGGCCCGTTCAGCGGCGTCGATCATTGCTGCACCGATACGGTCCTTCACTGAGTGAGCCGGATTGTAGAATTCAAGCTTGGCGGCAATATCTGCCAGGCCGCCTTCATTGATCCGGTTTATGCGGACAAGTGGGGTGTTGCCAATTAACTCGGTAACGTTGTTAGCGATTTTCATATGGGTTCTCCAGCAGACTAAGTGTTTAAACAAAATAGCCAGCAGATTAAATAAACAGCGGACGGCTGCCTTGCAAGTCTAAAACTCCTGCGGGGCTGCAGTCCACTGCCTAAATCTGCTGGCTGATAAATTTAGCGTTTATCTCAGTCTCAGGCGGTGGTTATTGCCAACCCCGCCCCAGACACATGCAATACTGCATTCCAAATCTCCGAATAATCATCATAATAATCACAATATTGGTCTGATTATAGATGCAAAAATAAGATTGTCAAGGGTTAAGTTTTGTGACCGCACCAAAATCAGGAATAAGGAAAATTGGATTTTGCCGGCCATAAACGCAACCAAAACATCAAGTATTCGTTAAGTAAACAATTGATTGCCGTATAATATTTTTGACGCCTATTTTGCCTCAACCACTGATTGCTATGACAGGGACGGTAAAAGAGGCCCGATCAGGCAGCTGTCAGCCAGCCAATCGCGCTTTGGGACCTCAAATTTGATACGCGCAACCTTAACAAGGGTACAAGGCATATCAGGCAATGTCTGTTTGCTGGTTTATCAGATAACTCGCTTTCAAACGGGCCTGTCCCGATTCGTTCTGTTTTAGGAGGTTGGTATGCGTAGGAGCCGTTTATTCTGGGGTCTGGCACTGGTTGTTCTGGGAGGATTGCTGCTGTTGCGCAGTCTTGGAATCATCACCTGGAATGTATGGTTGATTTTCTGGCCAGCAATCTTGATCCTGGCCGGTGCATGGATGCTTCTTGGACCATCCGTTGTAAAGGACGAGCAGAAAACAGATTCGCTGGCAATCCCGCTGGAAAGCGCACAAGAAGCTGTGGTCGATATCAACCACGGCGCGGGCACGCTCAAGATTGGTGCCGGGGCCAAGGCTGTAAACCTGGTTGAAGGTACATTCGTAGGCGGCGTTGAACAGCGCATCGATTATTCAAGCGACTGGGCCAGCCTGACCCTCTCTGCGCCATCAAATGTAATCTTTGGCTTCCCTGGCACTTTTGGGCCTGAAGGATTGCGTTGGGATGTCCGTTTTAATGATCGTATCCCGATGGACCTTCGTTTGCATACAGGTGCGGGTGAGAGTCGTTTGGATTTGAGCAGCCTGCTTGTCCAGAAACTGTCACTTGAGACCGGCGCAAGCTCAACTGTAATCACGCTGCCAGCGCGCGCTGGTATGACGGATGTGGAGGTGCGTGCGGGAGCGGCATCGGTGGTGATGCGCATTCCGCAGGGCGTTGCAGCGCGGATATTCATGAAGAGCGGTTTGGTAAGTACAAAAATCGACACAAACCGCTTCCCATACAATGGATCTGTCTATGAAACCCCGGGCTATGAAGCCAGCCAAAATAAAGTGGAAATTGTTGTAGAGGCTGGTGTAGGTTCGATTGAAATTTTAAGTGCTTAATTCTTTGAAGGAGAGAAAGATGAATCCCATGCGTTGGAGAGTTTTGGTCGGCGGCTTGTTGGTTCTAGCCGGTATTCTTGCCCTGGTTGGCTCGATCGTTCAGATCAATATGGTCGGCTACTTCTGGGCGGCGTTATTTATTTTTGCCGGGCTGGCTTTTGTGTTTGTTCTGGCAACCGACAAAAAGAACTGGTGGGCTGCTTTTCCGGGGTTTACACTGCTCGGAATAGGGGTCCTGATCGGGGTGTCTGAGCTTTTCCCGCGTTTGGCAGATACCATTGGCGGTGCGCTCGTTCTGGGCGGTATTGGCGTTTCATTCCTGGTGGTATACCTGCTCAATCGTTCGTTCTGGTGGGCGATCATCCCAATGGGCGTCATGTTTTCGCTGGTCCTGTTGATTGTGCTTGAACCGTTCATGGACGAATCTGTGGTCCTTTTCTTCCTCGGTCTGGCTGCTACCTTTGGAGTTCTGGCGCTGCTGCCGATTGAAAACGGAAAGCGGGTCACCTGGCCGCTGTATCCTGCTGCAGTCATGCTGATTCTGGCGTTTATCATTGGCATGGGAGCTTCGGATTGGGCTGGATACCTGATGCCAGTGGTTGTAATTCTTTTGGGCGGGTTTATGGTTTACCGCGCCATACGTTCGAAGGCGTAAAGAGAAGGAACGGTACCCATGGAGAAGCAACATCGCCCCAGTATTTTCTGGGCGCTCCTGCTGATTTCGGTTGGAGTGATCTTTTTGTTGAACACGATGCAGATCTTAAGCGGCAATGTCTGGGATTTGATTTTCAAGCTATGGCCGCTCCTCTTTATCATTGGCGGATTGGACAATATCATCCAGGGGCGTGGTTGGATCTGGGCTGTCATATCGCTGGGTCTTGGAACCGTTTTCCTGCTGGCAAACTTCGGTTACCTTGAGTGGAATTCACTCAATCTGCTGCTTAAATTATGGCCTTTGCTTCTGGTCGCGCTCGGTTTGGATTTGATCTTCCAGGGACGTTCAGCACTGGCAACCGTCCTGGGTGTGCTGCTGGCGATCGTGATTATGGGTGCGGTCGCATGGTATGCCCTGGCAAACACCGCAACTGACCGTGTTGGGAACACGAGCGTCAGCCAAAAGCTTGAAGGGGCAACCAGCGTTGATGTACGAATTTCCGACCCGACCGGGCGAATGGAAATTAGCGCCGGAGCCGACTCAGGCAGCCTGCTGGAAGGGTCAATTGATCTGGTTGGCAACAATATCCTCAGTCAGGATTATGAAGTTCAGAACAATCATGGCAGTTTGGATCTATCCATGCAAGGGACGGCCTGGGGTCCATGGATGGCAGGCTTTGATGATCCGTTATGGCAATTTGAATTATCGCGTGAAGTGCCCGTAACTCTCACGGCTGAGACCGCTGCAGGTAGTCTGCAGCTCGACCTGACCGGTATAAATATCGATGAGTTGAACGGCACCGTTGCGGTTGGATCATTGGATGTTGTGCTTGATCCGCAGGACCAACTTCAGGGGCAGTTGTCGAATCCAATCGGGAAAATCACAATCCACGTGCCTGAAGGAGCCCTGGTGGAAATCACGCTCCAGACCGCGATCTCAACCCAGAATTATCCGGATGGGTTTACTAAAATCGGCGACCGTTTATACTCGCCTAATGCTACCCCGGAGAACGCAAATGTCCGCCTGGAAGTGGAACAGCCAATCGGGTTGGTCCTGGTCGTCAGCGGTAATTGACATTTTGGGGATATTTGACCCAATTTAAATTTGATGGGAACTTTTATAGCACTCGCTGCGTCTGCTGCTTATAATCAATCGATATGCCTTTGTGCATAGGAGGAAGAATGAAAAATAAATTGCTCGTAATTCTTGCAGGATTGTTGATTGTAGGCACATTGGCGGCATGCCAGGGAGCGGCTCCTGTGACCCCTTACACCCAGATCCCAATGATCAATGTTTCAGGAACCGGTAAGGTTTACCTGGTTCCAGATATCGCCTACGTCTATGTAGGCGTCCGCAGCCAGGCAGATGATGTGGCAAATGCTTTGAGCCAGAATAACGCTCAGGCAACCTCCATCGCTTCAGCACTTCAGGAAATGGGTGTGGCTGCTGAGGATATCCAGACCACTGCGTTTAATGTTTACCCGCAGCAGCAGTATGCCCCCGATGGCACTCCGATGGAAACCGTTTACGTGGTTGAAAACACGGTTTTTATCACGGTTCGCAATCTGCAGAACCTTGGCGCTCTGCTTGACTCGACGGTAAGGGCAGGCGCTAACACCATCAATGGCATCAGTTTCGATGTGGAAGACCGCGTGTCGGCTGAGGCTGAAGCCCGCCGTCTGGCGATCGAGGATGCAAAAGCGAAAGCTGCTGAACTTGCTCAGTTATCCGGCGTCGAATTAGGACAGTTGTACTCGGTGAATGTGTACTCCTCGGGTGTCTCGCCTGTTTATGAAGCCAAAGGCGGCGCAGCCATGAGCTCAGGTGCCCCCATCGCGGCTGGCCAAATGGTCGTCCAGATGGAAGCCAGCATGTCATTCGCCATCAAATAACCTGAAGGTAAGGTTTATCAAAAACGAGACCGGCTGGTCGTGCCCGGTCTCGTTTTGCTATTAAGTCCGTTGAGATTAGTATGGAATCTGACTGATCTTGGATAGCTTGGTCAGGCGGTGCGTGGCTATGATTCTGCGGCTGGTGCCGGTTAATCCACGCATGACAACGGATTCGGTCACCGCCCCGTCCGCAAAATAATCCACACCTTTCAGGAACTCCCCATCGGTAATGCCGGTGGCAGCGAAGAATACATCGTCGGATGAGACCAAATCTTCAATCATTAATACTTTTTTGAAATCATACCCTTCAGCCTCCCCAACCCGGCGCTCCTCTTCATTGCGGGCGTATAACTTCCCCTGAATATTCCCGCCCAGACAGCGCATGGCGCAGGCAGCCAGCACTCCTTCCGGTGTGCCGCCAACCCCCAGCAAGATATCCACTTTGCCGCCAGGTATGGCGGTCATCAAAGCCCCCGATACGTCGCCATCCGGAATGAGTGTGATACGTGCGCCAAGTTTACGGACATTGGAGATTAGTTCAGCGTGGCGGGGGCGGTCGAGAATCACCACCATCAGGTCATCCACATCCTCGCCTTTGGCTTTTGCTACTCGCTTCAGGTTGTCTTCAATGGGTGCCTCAATGTCGATGACGTCCTTGGCTTCTGGTCCGACCGCAATTTTATCCATGTAAACAATGTGACCCGGGTTGAACATAGTTCCGCGCGGTGCCAGTGCGACGGTAGCGATGGAGTTCGGCAAGCCATGGGCAGTCGGCCGGGTGCCATCGATTGGATCAACTGCAATGTCAACCAGCGGTGGTTCGCCTGTGCCGAGGTGTTCCCCGTTGAAAAGCATAGGGGCCTCATCTTTTTCGCCCTCCCCGATGACGATAACCCCATCCATTTGTACGGTGTTCAGCATGAGACGCATTGCATCCACAGCAGCTTTGTCGGCAGCGATTTTATCACCGCGGCCCACAAAACGTCCGGCAGCCAGCGCTGCAGCTTCTGTAACACGAACAAGTTCAAGGGCCAGGTTTCGGGTTGGCCGGCTGTCAATCATTTCATTTCCTCCTGAAAATATTCCTCCAAAAGTGAATAAAAACAGCCGGTTACAAGTTTCCGGCTGGTCTTACCAAAACAGGACAATTAAGTAATAGCTTAAGACAGAGCCCCAAATCCAGGTGTCCATGCGGTCCATCATACCGCCGTGCCCTCCCAACAATTTTCCTGAATCCTTCACGGCGAATTGCCGTTTCAACATGCTTTCAGCCAGGTCGCCAAGGGGGCTAAGAACACCAAGAACTGCGCCGAGGATCAAACCCTGTTCGATGCCGATTGCCGGTGTACGAGTGGACCAAAGAAGCGCTAGAAGTCCACCCCCGATGATTGTCGCTGCCACCCCGCCGATATATCCCTCGACCGTCTTCAGGGGGCTGACATGGGGAGCGAGCTTATGTTTGCCAAAATTACGTCCAACAAAATAAGCCCCGGCGTCTCCCAGCGAAATTGCCGGGATGCAGAGGAGCAGCCACCACATTCCGTCTTCGATAAACCGCAGTGAGACCAGGTAACTCCCGAGCCAGCCGAGATACATCAGGCCGCCGACGGTAATCGTAAAGTCGGTTGCTGCATGTTCACAGCCATTTTTGCAGCGGAGGGTGTGATTTGCCATTGCTGCCAGAATCAGACCAGCCAGGATGGCATCACTGTAAATAAAATCCCAAAAGTACCGCGCAACTGCCAGAAGTACAACCCCGGCAACAAGCAGCCATTTGCTAGGGCGATGCCCGCCTTTTAAGAACACTTCACTGTATTCCCAGGCGGAGATTCCAAGCATTAGGGAAACGAGCCCAAGGTAAAAAGGGCCGCCTAAAAGAATAAACACAACGCCAATGGGGATGATGATAATGGCGACTTTGAGGCGGCTGACCAGCATCCCGGTTAATCCTTGCCGCAAGTGGTGGATAGTTTTCCGAAACGCCGATCGCGTTGGCTGTATGCCAGCAGCGCTTTCTGTAATTCATCCCGGTCAAAATCAGGCCAAAAGGTTGGCGAAAAATACCATTCTGAATAGGCTGCCTGCCAGATCAGGAAATTGCTGATGCGCATCTCCCCTGAGGTCCGGATTAATAGATCGGGATCGGGGATGCCTGCGGTAAATAAATTTTGGCTGACGAAGTCCTCGGTGATATCTTCGGGCTTGACGCCATCATGAATCATTTTCTGAATGGCGCAGATAATCTCATCCCGCCCGCCATAATTCCAGGCGATACACAGCGTAAGGTTCGTGTTGTTTTTGGTCAGTTCGACCGCCTGTTGTACTTTATCGCGCAGGCGCGGATTGAGTTTTTCCAAACGGCCAATGTGGCGTAACCTTACACCTTCAGAGTGCAGCTCATTTAGTTCTTTGTCGATTACATCTTCGAGAATCATCATCAAGCCTTCCACCTCTTCGGTCGGGCGTCCCCAGTTTTCGGTGGAGAAGGCATAGATGGTCAATATCTTGACCTTAAATTCGACGCATGCGCGGATCACCCGCCTGAGATTCTCGGTACCCGCCCGATGACCGGCCATGCGCGGTAAACCGCGTGCCGCTGCCCAGCGGCCATTCCCGTCCATCACAATGGCGATGTGTTCGGGGACCTTTTGTCCGTTTAATGGTGGATTGGTTTGCGGCTCAGATGACATGGGTTGGAGGTCAAACTTCCATGATTTCTTTTTCTTTACGTTCCCCTATGTTCTCAATTTCTTCAGCCATACGGTCGGTGAGTTTTTGCAGCTCTTCTTCGGCTTTCTTTAAATCATCTTCTGAAATGAGCTTTTCTTTCTCAAACTCACGAAGTTCCTTGATGATGTCGCGGCGGATATTGCGGGTTGCCACTTTTGATTCTTCAATGCGGTGGTTGACCACCTTAACCAAGTCCCTGCGCCGTTCTTCAGTCAGGGGCGGCAGATTGAGCCGAATGGTTTTGCCATCATTATTGGGCGTCAAGCCAAGATTCGATACGATTATTCCGCGTTCGATGGTCTTTAACGTGGAAGGATCAAATGGTTTTACCAGCAGGGTGCGAGGATCCGGTACGCTAATTGAAGCAAGCTGCATGAGCGGGGTGGGGGCGCCGTAGTAATCTACGGGCAATTTTTCGATCAATGCTGGCGTAGCGCGTCCAGTACGAATTCCGGCCAGGTCCTCCTCAAGGCTTTGAATTGCGCCTTTCATGCGATTTTCAGCATCTTTCACGGTTTCTTTAATCATTGGCAGCCTCCTTGAATCTGTTCGGACCTCCGGTGCTTAACAACCCCTGACCGGTGCGAACGCTGTTTAGCATGGTTAAGGATACCGCAAAACAGGAAAATTTACCACGATTTTTCGCTTCCCGTGAGGCCAGGCGACCGGAATGAAATAAATATCCCTGCTTGACAATAAGAAAAATTGTTCTATAATAGTATGAAACTAGAACATTATTTCTGTTTCAATTAAAAGGACAGGTGATTGCCATGTTACAAATTCCGATTGTCGATACGAAGAGATCCAGCCTTAATACTCCTCCTGTACAAAATTGGCACCGCAGAACTGAGTCGGCAGTTTCTGGAAACACGGTAAGGGATCCGTTCACTCTGGACGAATTAATCGGTAGGGTGTCGGGTCTCAAGAAACGTACCGCACTCCTTGGGCAAACCCTGGAAGGGCTTCCGCTATTTTTTGGTTTGGAAGATTCGAGTCCTGGTTCAATTCTGGTCGTGTCAGACCATGCTGGCGGTAAAACCGCGCTTACCATGACCGTGGCTGCTTCCCTGGCCCGGTTAAATAAACCTGAAGAGGTGCGTTTTGCTGTGGTTACGTCCAGACCCGATGAATGGACCGGGTTGGAGACGCTTTATCCTGCGCATTTCATGAAAATCGCCTCAAGCAGAACCGTCGAAGCTGAAAACCTGATCTATCATCTTTGCGATCTGGTGGAAGGCCGCCAGAACGGTATGCATGTTGGCACAAGCTACATGTTAATCTTCGATGGCATGGAAATGCTGCAAAACATGGATGTCGATTTACAGGCAAATTATGAATGGCTTGTACGCTGCGGTTCACAGCAACAGATTTGGCCGCTTTCAACGCTTAACACAGAGTCAATGCAAAGCAATTTTCGTTTTGCCGACCTGTTCCGAACCAGAATCATTGGCACAATCGACAATCCTCAAGCCGCTGCGCAGTTTATGCCGCCGCGCTTATATGCGAATCCTCGCGATGGAGCCGGCAGCCGGTTTACGGTCCGTATCCATCAACATTGGCTGCAATTCAGGATTCCGGATTCAATTGGGTGAACCGAGGAGGAATATATGGTTACTGGAATGCTATGGTTCGATAATGACCCAAAGCTTGATTTGACAGCTAAAATCATAAAGGCTGCCGAGTTTTATAAGAGGAAATATGGTACCAAACCAGACCTGTGTTTTGTTCACCCCAGCATGGTAAAAAACGATTCCTTTGGTCGGAACGGGATTGAAGTCCGAACCAATAATCGAGTGTTGCCGCATCATTTCTGGTTAGGCAAATCAGACTGATGCTCATCAGAAGGGTCAGCGGGGGAAGAGAATTCTTCCCCCGTTTGATCCTTGGCTTCATTTTTTAACATATCCTCAGGAAGCAGACTTGCTTCAATAGCCGGGGTTTCGACCAGTAATTCTGCCAGACGCATGAAAAGGCCAGTAATTGGATTTCCCCGCTTTTTGGAGAAAACCTGTTTAAAATGCTCTACAGCCTGTTCTAATGATATTTCCTGTTGATATTCTTCGCGCAAATACCATAAATGTTCAATGATCCAAAGGTAAAGATCCGCAACAGTACGTTTGGGGAAATTCTGTAGAATATTCTGAGCCAATATTAAATTGGCCAGCGGCAGATAAACCTCATCGTACCAATCTGCAACTGCTTCCTCAACTGATATTTCAGACTTCATCCGTTCACCCATGAACCAACGATGAACGCTGATATGTTCAAGCAGTTTCTGGTATTGTCCAGGCAGGGTCAATTCAATTTCTGCCTGCGGGCGGATTTTCTTAATATTGGTCTTGTCAAAGAATTCAAGCCGTTCCTGATCCCGTACCAGGGACAGAATATCATCAATATTCGTGACCGGCAGCGGGGTAGAAATTTCAGTAATGTACGCATCAATAAACGCCTGGCCCTTATCGCGGGCGACCGAGACCCGGTGGTTTCCATCCTTGACGAAGTACACCTCCCCAATTTTGTACGCATCGATAGGCGGCAGGTTTACAGATTGCAGGTTAGCCATATCAATGCTTATCCAGCGTTCCTTGGTGTGGCGCTGTTTTGGAATAAACGCACGGTCAAAGTCGTTATACCTGGCAACGCTGCCAACGATTTGATCAATCGGAATTTCCCGCAACCCGGCGTAATGTTGACCGTGGAACGGCAGTAGTTGGCGGATCTCATCAAAAGGAAGCAGCCGGTTGCTTTTCTGTGAAAACCAGCTCAGAACGCTGCGCCAGAAACCGCGCCGCACGGCTGTCTCAAATTCCGAGTTCGCTTGCTGTTGATAATAAATAGAGCCTTGATTTTCCGGATTATTCATAAGACATCACCAGCCTGTCCATCACAGGAAATCCTCACCGCGATGGCCTGAAACGATTAAAATCGGCGTCAATTTCACGATACCCATAACAATTCAAGACACAGGTGTTGCCAACCTGAGTCTGAGTTACCATGTTATTGTGATAAACATGGATATGCCCATGCAGATGGTATTTGGGTTTAAATACCTTGATCAACCAGCGAAAGGCTTTGATGCCGTGATGCGGCAGGTCGTCCATGTCGTGAATGCTCCAGGGCGGCGCGTGTGTCACGAAAATATCCAGGAACCGGCCGTAACGGATGCGATTATAGATCAAGCCAGGGATTAAATCGAAAACCATCCCCCACATTTCGGCCTGGGTATACTGGTGATCACCTTTGTTGTATCGCACGCTGCCCTCAATACCCGCTAAAAGCAGCCCTTCCTGCGTTCGGATATGCCGATGATGCAGGTCGGTTGCACCCCAGGGATTGGTACGTTCCCCGGCAGTGGTGAATTCGACCTGACTGGCATGATTACCGCGGACATAATACAACGGCTTATTGATCATGCTAACCATGAATTCAAGGTAATAATACGGCAAATCGCCGCAGCTAATTAATAGATCTACGTTTTTGAAACGCTGCGCAATTTGGAGGTTGTAGATGAAACCCAGTTCGATGTCGCTGACAGCCAGGATCTTCATACCTGCTCTGGACCGGGCTCTTTTCCTCCTGCAGCCACCGCCACCGCCACCGCATGCGTCCGCGAATGGCTGATGCTGACCGACCAGGTGTCGAGCGCCAGTCTTTCTGCAATTTTAACCGCATTCCCATAAAGATTGAGGATAGGAGCGCCGTAAGGCCCATCCAGGATTTCTATATCCTGCCAGTGGACATAACCGATACCCGATCCGAGCGCTTTGGACACCGCTTCTTTCGCAGCAAAACGGCCTGCAAGAGCTTCGTTATCATCGCCAAGGATGGCACGTTCTGCAGGGGTGTAAACCCTCTCAATAAACCGCCTGCGGATGGCTGGCGAGACAGAGTTCAGGCGATCGATCTCAAGAATATCCACTCCAGTACGAAGGTTCATGTTCCCTCAGATAAATTCGGTCCAGCTGAGACAGTAACAAACCGCTCAGGGTCAAGGTAGCGGCGTGAGGTTTCAACCACCTGTTCAACGGTGATGCTGTTAATGATCCCAGAGTACTTTTGCAGGTAATCCAGGCCAAGTCCAAAGCGTTCCATGTTAATCAGGCTGCGGGCAACACCACTGTTGGACTCGAGGGATAAAGGCAGCCTGCCGATGTAATTTGATTTACTGTCTTCAAGTTCTTCGCGGCTTGGCCCGCCGCTCGTGAAACGGCGTACCTCGCTCAGGATTAAGTCAATGACCCGCTCCAGATTCACCGGGTTGATTCCGGCTGAGATTTCCCAGGACCCTGCCGATATCCAGGCGTTCAGACTTGTGGAGGCTGAATAGGCAAGACCGGATTTCTCCCGGACGATCTCACCGATACGTCCCATCATACCAAATTGCCCAAGGATATTATTGCCAAGCGAGGCTGCGAAATAGTCCGGGTCCTTTCGTTTTGGACCCAGTGCGCCCATCACCAGGTCGGTTTGCGATTTTCCGTCGATGAACAGATGTTTGCGGATCGGAGATTCAAGCGGTCGAACGGGGGGCACTGGCGGCTCCGGTGGTTGATTTGGGTTCAACCAGTCTCCAAGTACCTGAGTGACGAGGTCAACCATCTGCTCGATCGTTACGGCGCCTGCAGCTGCGATTACCATACCCCGCGGTCCAAATTGCTTGCGGTGAAATTCAACCAGGTCCTGGGGTTGAATCCTTTCTACCGTTTCTTTAAAACCTTCTTCCGGCTGACCGTAAGGATGCCCGGCAAATAAAAGCTCGTCGAAGGTCAAAGATGCCATGTCTGCCGTATCTTGAGCGCGAATTGCCAGAGCAGTTAATGCTTGAACGCGCAGCCGCTCGACCTGTTCTGATGGGAAAACCGGCTTACGCAGACATTCGGCCACAAGCTGCAGGAGCATCGGTAAATCTTCAGACAGGCAGCGTCCGCCAAAGCTAAGGTTATGAACGCTGCCCCCAAACCCCAGCGAGGCTGCCGCTGTCTCAAGCTGGTCGTAAATACATTGAAAATTCCGCTCCGTTGTACCGCGCATCAGAGCAGAAGCCGTAAAGTTGGCAAGACCTTGAAAACCATCAGGGTCGAAAAGGCTACCGCCCGGTAAATAACCGGTAATGACCGCGGATGGGCTGATGTGGTTGGTACGCACCAGAATGGTGATGCCGTTGGGCAGCTCGACTCGCGAAATGTCCTCTGGACCGGGAAGCGAGTATGAGGGAATGATTTTGTGGTGAGTCATGATTGCTCGCCCACATTGCCATCTGGAATATATGTGCCTACGACCCGGCATTCAGGCCGCAAGTATTTCTGGGCGACCCGCTGCACATCAGCTGGAGTCACCTGTTCGAGACTGGCGAGATAGCCGGTGAACCAGGTATAGTCTGCGAATATTTCTGCATACCCAAGCCAGAAAGCTTGATTGGTGATATTTTCACTGCCATAGGCGAACAATGCCCGCGCCTGTTTGGCTGCCCTTGCGATTTCCTGTTCCGGGACGAGTTCCTGCTGAAGACGGTCAATCTGCGCATCCAGGGCGGTCAGAACCTCAGTGGTATTCCGCTCGGGCCGAAGAGTGGCTCCAATTTCATACAGGAAAGGATCAATTGTTGCCTGCAACCCACCGCGTACGCCGATGGTCAATTCGGTCTCGACCAGCGCATGGTACAGCCGGCAGGTTTTGTTGGATGTGCCGCCTCCGCCGAAAATATTGATGCTGGTTGGGCCGCACAACAACGAGTCCAAAATCATGAATATAAAAAAGTCCTTATCCCGCGCACACGGAGCACGGTAAGCCAGTTGAAGGAAGGTCGTGGACCCGGGACCTTTCAGCTCAATTTGGCGCGGTCCTTCCAGGCTGGGTTCCGGATCAATGGTTTGTTGGTTTATATTCCCTGGTGGGATAGCTTCATAAAGGTCTTTCAAGGATTCCAGCATAGCCTGCGAATCAAAATCGCCCGCAACTGCCACTATGGCGTTACCTGGGTGGTAATAATTCCGGTAATGATTAACCAGATCTTCCCGTTGAATTCGCTTTAAATCTTCGGCAGAACCGATAATCTCATTCCGATAGGGGTGCTTGACGAAAGCCGCCCTCTGAATTGCCTCGCCAAGCCGGTAGCGCGGTTCGTTCTGGTTGCCTTCCAGTTCTGCCAAAATAACATTCCGCTCTGATTCGACTTCATCAGAATCAAAAAGTGAATTGACCATACGGTCTTTTTCGAGACCGAGGGCAAGATCAATTTTGTCCGCTGGCAGAGTTTCATAGAAGGTGGTCCAGTCCAGGTAGGTGAAGGCGTTCCAGGATCCCCCCGTGCGTGAGATGGCTTTATCCAATTTGGAGGCTGGGTAAAGCGGCGTCCCTTTAAACTGCATATGCTCCACCCAATGTGAAATACCGGTAAAACCGGGTGACTCGTTACGCGAGCCGACCCGGTACCATGCCCAGTGACTGATAATTGGAGCCGTGTGGATTTCTTTGAGATGGATGGTCAGGCCGTTTGATAATTTGGCCAGTGTAACGGTTGAATCCATTCAAACTCCTGCATTTTCTGAGTGGGTAGAGGGGTTATGAACCGGTCTGGACCTCCAACTCACTATAGCATAACTTGGATAAACAAACACCGAAAACACGGTATAATTACTTTGGCACCAGCCTTACCGAAATTTCTTTAATGCGAATTCGGGGTTATCTGGATTGATGAGGGTTTTGTTTGATGAGTTGGTTATAACCCTCCAGGAAGACTGAGAAAATCCTCGCCCCGAACCCACATCAACGAACTTGAGATGAGACATGGATGAGACACTAAAACATATTGTAGCAGTGGTGGGTGCAGGACCTGCTGGACTTTATGCTGCCAAAGAATTGGCATCTCAGGGAACCCAGGTAGTTCTCATCAATCGGGATATTAAACCGGGGGGACTGGCTGAATACGGGATTTATCCCACCAAGCTCAAAATGAAAAATGGGCTGCGTGCGCAGTTCAACCAGATACTGAACATGCCAAATGTACATTATTTTGGCAACGTAAGCGTGGGACGTGAAGGCGACCTTACGCTTGACCAGCTGCGAGATATGGGATTTCATGCAGTACTGGTCACCGCTGGAGCCCAGGGGACAAAGTGGCTGGGGCTGCCCGGCGAAGATTTGATCGGTGTATATCACGCCAAGGAAGTGGTTTACCACTATAACAGGCTCCCGCCCTTTAGCGAGCACCAATTGTCGATTGGAAATAAGGTGGCAGTTATTGGTGTTGGCAATGTAATGTTGGATATTGCACATTACTTAATTGTAGAACGGCAGGTGGACGAGGTCATTGCTGTAGCGCGCCGCGGGCCCAAGGAGATAAAATTCGATCGTAAAGAATTGGATTATGTAATTGGGAACCTGGATCTGACGAATACGCTTCAAGAGATCGATCGGGTTGCACCTGTGATGACTTCGCTCGGTCAGGATCCGCAGATCATCAAGGATTTTTTCATCGAGGTCAAGCAAAAAGGCTCACCGGCAACCCACAAATCCCGGTTTATGCTTCACTTTTTGGCGTCACCCAGCCGGCTTTTGGATAACGGTGCAGGGGGGATTGGGGGTCTTGAACTCGAGGAAAACACCCTGGTTGCAGCCGGAGAGGATACTAAAGCTCGTGGACTTGGCACCTACCACACCCTGGATGTGGACACTGTGATATTTGCAATTGGTGACAAGGTTGATGAAGACCTTGGCTTACCGGTCCATTCATCTGCATTCGATAAAAATCCGCAGCCGCTTTACCCGGTTGATGGTGAATCTTATGAGGCATTTTCCAGCGAGGCACAAAAACCTGTGCCTGGAGTATTTGTGGCTGGCTGGTCGCGAAATGCCAGCACCGGACTGGTGGGGATTGCCCGTAAAGATGGGACCAACGGCGCTCGGGCAATTCTGCAATTTTTAAGAACAAACCCGTCAGGAAACCAGGACGCCCTGGGAGCTTTAAGTAAGGTCCTGGAGCAACTTCCACACCCGGTTGTGCCGTGTGAAGCACTGACCGCTCTCGAAAGCGCGGAAAAAGACCGGGCTGCTATGCTGGGTGTTGAGGAATTTAAGTTCCTTTCAAACATGGAAATGCTTGAGGCTATGGGGTTGTTGGGGGTTACGTCTTAAGGCGTGCAGAATGCCAATGCTTATCGATTGGTACCCTGGGGTTAAGGTGCCAGGCGCCTTCAAATCGATTCATCATCATTTTCTAAGGCAGGCTGGGCTCAGTCTGCCATCAGACTGAAAATCGAATAATGGAATTGCCCCGGTTGGATTTGATCACGGGGGATTAAATTACATAAATTGATGGTGAATAGATCCAAAAAATGTTCACCAACCAACAAAATAACCGGAGGTGGAAGAGTATGGATTTATCCAACGACCTGAAGCTGGAAATGTATTGGATGATGCTGCTGTCCAGACGGCTGGATGAACGCGCCTGGGTGCTGCACCGGCAGGGAAAAATTGCTTTCCACATTTCTGGGATTGGTCAGGAAGCTGCCCAGGTAGGCGCTGCTTTTGCTTTACGGCGGGGTGAGGATTGGTTCACCCCCTACTACCGGGACCTATCCTTAATGCTGTGTCTTGGCTACACTCCCCGCGATTTTATGCTGGCGTTGATGGGTAAAAAAGGCGAACCCACTTCAGGTGCGCGGCAGATGCCCAGCCATTTTAGCCTTCGAAAAGCCAATGCGGTCAGCCATTCGGCTCCGGTTGCCACGCAGTGCCCGCATGCAGCGGGAATCGGGCTGGGAATTAAAATGCGCGGGGAGGATAAGGTGGTGCTAACCACCCTGGGGGAGGGCTCAACCTCGCAGGGTGAATGGTACGAAGCAGTCAACTGGGCCGCCATCCATCAGCTGCCTGTCATTTTTATGGTCGAAAACAATCAGTATGCAATCTCGGTTCCAGCCGATAAACAAATGGCCGTGGCCAGCGCCGCCGATAAGGCCTGCGGCATGGGACTGCGCGGCATCTCGGTTGATGGGACCGACGTGTTTACGGTTTACCGTGCAGTTTCGGAAGCCGCTGAACAGGCACGTGCGGGAAAGGGTCCCACATTGATTGAAGCCTTGATGTACCGGATCACCCCCCATTCTTCGGACGATGACGACCGCACCTACCGCAGCCGGGACGAGGTTGAGGAGCATAAGAAAAAAGATCCATTGATCGTCGGCAGGCGGATTTTGGAAGAAGAGGGTCTTATTAATCAAACCAAACTGGATGAAATGGAACTTCGGGTCAAGGAAATGGTTGACGAAGCCGTCCAGTTTGCTGAAAAAGCTGAATATCCGAGCCTGGAAGAGGCCATGGTCCCCGTTTATGCTGAGGAGGTGCAGCATGGCTGAGATGACCATGATCGAAGCCATTCGCCAGGCTATGGACGAGGAATTGGCACGCGATGATAGCGTGTTCATTGTTGGTGAGGACGTTGGCAAACGCGGCGGTGTTTTCCGTGCCACAGTAGGCCTGTTTGATAAATACGGCGGAGAGCGCGTAATCGATTCCCCGCTGGCCGAGTTGTCGATTGTTGGGGTCGGTATTGGCGCAGCGCTGTATGGCATGCGTCCGATCTGCGAAATCCAGTTTGCGGATTTTATCTATCCCGCCTTCAATCAGATTGTCAGCGAGGCAGCAAAAATGTGCTATCGCTCCAACGGCGAATGGACGGTGCCCATGGTCATCCGGGCGCCTTATGGCGGCGGCATTGGCGGCGGTTTGTATCACTCGCAGTCGGTGGAAGCCTTATTTGCTCATATCCCTGGTCTGAAAGTGGTCATACCGTCCAACCCTTACGATGCCAAAGGGCTGTTGAAATCAGCGGTGCGCGACCCCAACCCGGTAATTTACCTGGAACCCAAAAAAGGCTACCGCCTGATCCGCGGCGAGGTGCCAGAAGGGGAAATAACCGTTCCTATTGGCCCGGCCCGCGTCACCCGCCCTGGCAGCGATCTGACGGTATTTGCTTATGGCATGATGCATTTTTACACGCTGCAGGCTGCCGAGAAACTGGCAGCCGAAGGTGTGGATGTTGAGGTCGTTGACCTCCGCACCCTCTATCCGGTTGATAAGCAAACGGTGCTTGAATCGGTTCGCAAAACTGGAAAAGCATTGATTGTGCATGAAGACAATTTGACTGGCGGTTATGGTGGTGAAATTGCAGCGATAATCGCTGAGGAAGCCTTTACCGATCTGGATGCCCCGGTGCGTCGCCTAGCAGGACCGGATGTTCCGGCTGTGCCATTCAGTCACCCGCTGCAGGACTGGTTTATGCCGAACACGGAAAAAATCATGCAGGCTATGCGCGATCTTGCAGCGTATTAGCACCCAGCTAATAAGGAGTATGAGATGCCTACAAAAGTGATCATGCCGCAGTTGGGTGAATCGGTAGTTGAGGGGACGGTAACGAGCTGGCTGAAAAAAGAGGGCGAGGCGATTGCTGAATTCGAGTCGCTGCTTGAGGTCAATACCGACAAAGTCGACACAGAGATTCCCAGTCCGGCCAGCGGGACCATCCTTAAGATCTTAATCCCTGAAGGAACGACGGTCAAAGCAGGCACAATTCTGGCATGGATTGGTCAGCCGGGAGACGTTGTAACGGCTGACGAAGGCTCTACAATTTCTTCAGCGGCAAAGGTGAGTACTGAACCCCGGGCTGCTGGACTGCCAACCCGGGACGATGCACCCGCTCCAGCCCGCGATCTTGGGTTTATTTCGCCGGTTGTGGCGCGGTTGGCGAAGGATAAAAACGTCGATTTAAACCAGGTTCATGGCACTGGTCAGGGTGGACGCATTACCAAGAAGGATGTGCTTGTATACCTTGAGTCGCCAGTGGAGAAAGCCGAATCCAGTGCGGCTCCCTGGGAGACCCCCGGCGAAGGTGATTTGTTCCGACCGACCGAGATGGTTTTTGGGTCACCTAAACCTACGGAATCGAAAACGTCTGTTCCAACAACATCTCAAACGACACCCCATGCAGGAAAAGACAGGCTAATACCCCATACCACCATGCGCAAACGCATCGCGGAACATATGGTTTTAAGCAAGCATACCTCGCCGCATGTGACAACCGTTATGGAATCAGATTTCAAGCGGGTGGTTGCTCACTTCGAAAAGAACCGGGATGCCTTTGCGCGTGACGGAGTCAAGCTAACCTACACCGCTTATTTTGCATCTGCTTGTGCGGCTGCACTTCGGGCTTACCCGATCGTGAACTCCTCATGGTCGGAGGAGGGGGTTCTCATCCACCCGGAAGTCAATCTATCCATCGCGGTCTCGCTGGGGAATGAGGGATTGATCGTGCCTGTCATCCGCAATGCCGACGGCCTGTCTCTGCTGGGAATGGCAAGGGCGATCAGTGATCTTGCATCGCGGGCTCGGGCTCATAAACTCAAGCCAGACGAAGTCCTGGGTGGTACCTTCTCAATAACCAACCACGGCATCAGTGGGTCATTGTTTGCTACTCCGGTTATTAACCAGCCACAGTGTGCCATCCTTGGAGTAGGCGCGGTTAAAAAGCGTCCGGTAGTGGTGGAGGGCGACGCGATTGCCGTACGTCCGATGGTATATCTGTCGTTGACCTTCGACCACCGTATTCTGGATGGTGCTTCCGCTGACGGATTCCTGGCGAAGATCGTCGAAGTATTGGATACCTGGCCTGATTAGCCTTTTTGGTTTTGTGATAACCGACCTCTCAACCACCCGGTTGGGAGGTCTTGTTTATACTGTATTAAAACCAGATACAGGAGCATGCTCAGCGGGAGAGCCCAGCCAAAGCGCATCGCTTCACGCCCCAGGAAAGGGTAACCGATAATCCAGATGTACGAGAGGAGAAATACCCACCACTTTTTAGCGCTGAACACCAGGAAAATGATGTATGAGTACACCCCTACCACCGGCGAGGACAGTACCGAGACGATCACCCCGGTCTCAAAACGAGCCCTGCGATCCTTGAAGAGGAAGGGCACCCAGAGCAGTAATACACCCAGCGGCCAAATATCTGCGGCTGCCAGCCGCCAGTGGTGCGGCGGCAGGTTGGTTATGCTGTGCCGGATCCATTCGATAGGCCAGGTGATCCCGAAGACTACCAGGCTGACCCCAAAGCAGAGGACCGGGACGATCAGGGTTTTTAATAACTGTTTTTCCCGGGTAAGCATGATCAAGACCGCCAGGGCGGCATACTGCGGTTTGATCATTGCCAGCACGATGCCCGCGCCTCGAGCATAGGGAGTTTTACCAAGCAGCAACAGGGCAAGCCCCAGGCAAACCAGGATGTCGATTTGACCCAGCCACACTTGTCCATGAAGTGGAAAGGTCAGTAAAAGTAAGGCAGGGTTAGCACCAGTTTGACGGCATAAGAGAAGTGCCCCGATGAGCGTTACGGCGGTCCATAAAGGCCAAAGCAGCTGCAAAGGTATGAACTGAAGCGGCCACAGGAACCATTGCGAAAAGTAAGGTGTATAACCGCATTCAAGGCACCCCTGCGCAAATGGCAAATAGTACCGGTAAAGATCATCCCCTCCGGACAAAAAGAACGACGCTCCGACCATGACCAGCGCGATATCAATGGCGATCAGCCAACTTAACCTGGTCCAGTTATAAGAGTCGATTCTTTTTTTGAGGGTTGTTGTGAGGGGTGTCATTGCTCAATCGCTCCCCTGAGGGATTGACTTTCCTTGATAGGCTAATTATAGGGATGAATCTAACGAGGTCAAACCGCAATGCCGTGAATCAGGGGTTGAGTGGAAGTTTATTTCCGTGTCGGGTAAAATAGAACAGGATGCAATTTGAAGAACGCAGCAACTTTCGATCTACTCATTGATTAGCGAAAGCAGGAGAATGGATGATGAATGAATATGATGTGATTGTAATCGGCGCAGGTCCTGGCGGGTATGTTGCAGCTATTCGGGCTGCGCAGCTGGGACTAAAAACTGCAATTATCGAAAAGGAATTCCTCGGGGGGATATGTCTCAATGTAGGCTGCATTCCATCCAAATCACTCCTCAAGAACGCTGAACTGGCTCACACCCTGAGGGAACGCGCCGATGAATTCGGCATCAAATTTGAAAATTTACAATTGGATTATGCCAAGGCAGTTGACCGCAGCCGAAAGGTATCCAAACGGCTGGTTCAGGGCGTTGGCTTTTTAATGAAAAAAAACAACATCGATGTCTATATGGGCCGCGCCCGGTTTACGGCAAAAGATCGTCTGGAAATCACCGATGCCGGGGGCAAGACCCAGGAACTGACCGGGAAGAATATGATCATCGCTACTGGCTCTTATGCAGCGGGGATCCCCGGCGTCAAGGCTGACGGGGAAAAGGTCCTTACATTCTGGGAAGCGATTCTCCAGACCCGGAAACCAGAATCGGTAGTAATCATCGGGGCAGGGGCAATTGGGGCGGAGTTCGCCACTGTCTGGAATTCGTACGGGGTCAAAGTCACCATCGTAGAAATGCTGCCGCGTATATTACCGCTCGAGGACGAGGAAGTCAGTGTCGAGTTGACCAAGGCATTCAAGAAACGCGGAATGACTATTCTGACCGGGCACAAGGTCTTAGCCGTTGAAACCACCGACAGCGGCGTGCGCGTCAAGGTAACCGATGGTACGAATGAGCAATTGGTTGAAGCCGACCAGGCTCTGGTGGCGATAGGATTCAAACCCAACACGCCCGATCTTGGGCTGGAAACAGCCGGTGTGCAGTTGTCAGAACGAGGATTTGTGCAAATAGATGACCGCATGGCAACCAATGTGCCTGGAATTTGGGCCATTGGTGATGTTACCGGCAAGCTGCTGCTGGCGCATGTGGCTTCAGCCATGGGCGTGGTGTGCTCTGAAAACATCGCGGGCGTTGAGACCCGCACCCTGGACTACACCATGATGCCGCGTGCCACTTACAGCCAACCACAGGTAGCCTCCTTCGGTTTGACCGAGGCGCAGGCAAGGGAAAAGGGTTATGAGATCAAGGTCGGACGCTTCCCATTCCAGCCCAATGGCAAGGCGCTGGGTATGGGTGATTACGCCGGCTGGGTAAAAATCGTCACGGATGCCCAATATGGAGAAATCCTGGGTGCACATATGATTGGGCCGGAGGTCTCAGAGCTGCTGCCTGAGCTTACCCTGGCGCAATCGATGGAATTGACTGCCGCAGAAATCGCTCATAATGTGCATGCTCATCCTACCCTGAGCGAGGCTATCATGGAAGCTGCGCATGGGGTGGAAGGCACCTCGACCCAGATATAAAACCTTCTGCTGGATACAACAGGGTACCGACCCGGATAAACGGGTCTGTATTTTAATTCAGGTTAAAGGCGACATACCTGAAGGAATTATTATTTACCAAGCCTGGCAACCAAAATTGGCGGGAAAAATGGGCTCAGGTTAGCAGGTTCTTCTTATAATTAATGAGAATATTCAATCTTGGTACATGAACC
>CAYPJS010000138.1:0-4686 GCA_964411135.1 uncultured Anaerolinea sp. | reverse complement strand
AAGCGGTACGCACCCTCCGTACGCGAAATTGTAGGGTGCTTGTCGTTCTTCCACGCATCGAAAATGGTGCGTACGAAACCGGTACTCACCCTACGAAATCGAAATTGTAGGGTGCGTGTCGTATTTAAACGCACCGATTTTGAAATAACGAGGTGTGCGTGTCTTGCTTCCATGCATCAAAAATGGTGCGTACAAAACCGGTACGCACCCTACGAAAGCGAAATTGTAAGGTGCGTGTCGTATTAACACGCACCGGTTTTGAAATGACAAGATACGCCTGTCGTCTTTACACGCACCGGTTTTGATATACCACGGTGTGCGGGTCGTTCTTCCACGCACCGAAAAAATGGTGCGTACAAAAGCGGTACGCACCCTACGAAAACGAAATTGTAGGGTGCGTGTCGTTCTTCCACGCATCGAAAAACGGTGCGTACAAAACCGGTACGCACCCTACGAAATTACCCTGCCAAAACAATGCGCATAGATTAATAACCTCTCTGCACTTCTATCTTCCCATGACGAGGGGAGGGGCGGCCAAACCTGATTTCCTTCAATTCACCGCCCTCCATTTGTAATTATGTTGACAAATATGGTAAAAATATAGCAACCCTTTGGAATTTCCGGTGTGACCGTTCTCCCCCCAGGCTCGGCGTACCTTACCGTTTTGTAAAGAAAAGTGCGGCAGTACCAGCAATATCATGTTGTATACTCCAGTATTGACCGCTAACCGGCAGCCGGGGCAGGGGACTCGGGTGAACGGTTGAATCCAGTTTGACCCGGGTTCGCGCATGAAGAGTTCCAGCAAACACATTATCTTCCGAATTGTTCTAGCCTATTTCATCCTGGGCGCCATCTGGATTGCCGCCTCGGATGCGGTCATGTTCGCGCTGTTCCCCAACCCCCAGACCGCACAGACGATTTCCATTTATAAGGGTTGGCTCTACGTCATCATTACTGCGCTGCTGCTGGCGGGGCTGCTGTATAAGGAACTGCGCGAATTGAATCATACTCACCAGCGTCTTGAGGCCAGCGAGCGGCGTTTCCGGCTGCTGTATCAGGATGCCCCTATCGCTTTTCATTCGCTTGGATCGGATGGCGCAATCCTGCAGGTCAACCGCATGTGGTGCCAGCTTCTGGGATACTGTGAGGACGAGGTAACCGGGAGGATGTTCGCTGAAATCTTAGCGCCCGCTTCACGCGAGCGCTGGCAGCAGACCTTCGACGAATTGGTCCGCGGCGGGCGGGACGGGTTCGATATGGAGCTGGAGCTCAAGACCGCAACGGGCCCAATTATCCTGACCGCTGTTAGCGGGCGGGCAGTGGCTGAACCGGATGGCGGTCTGCTGAATTATTACTGCACCTTCCAGGACGTTACCGAGCAGCGCCAGCTTGAGATCGAAACGCGCCAAAAAAGCGAAGAGTACCGCCAGATCATCGATACGGTGCCGGCGCGCATCTATCACCTCAACGCGGACCGCACCATCCTGCGCGTCAATCAGGCTGCGTCACTGGCCTTGCGCACTGCCCCCGCCGAATTGATTGGCAAACCGGTTGCGGAATTATTCCCGCAGTACACCGAAATTGTCGAACAGAACTTTCAGCAAATTTTGGACACCGGCAGGTCTTTTCTTGGCGAGACACACCGCATCCTTGACCTGGACGGCAGACCCATGTGGATTACGGTTGACCGCATCCCCTTCCCGGGCAATAACGGACGCCCGGCAGGCGTGGTGCTATTTGTCAACGAGATCACAGATCACGTCCGGCGCGAACAAGACCTTGAACAGCTGGTGGATTTAGCCTCGAAGCTGCGCGGCGTTTCCAGCAGAGAGGTCATCAGCCAGGTCGTGCTTCAGTCTGTGATGGAGTGCATGCATGTGGACGCCACACACCTTGCCCTGCGTACCCAGCCCGATGCCGATCTGCACATCCTTGCCGCAAAGGGGATCTGGGCGGAGACTTCCGTCGGACGCAAAATCAGCAATCCGCAATCCCTGTGCAGCCGGGTGGTGGTCAGCGGACAGGGTCTGCTGAACCAATCCGCTACGGCTGCCGACTGGTTTGACGCCGCGTTCCCTTCGCAGGACCTGCGCGCTGCCGGGGCTGTGCCGTTAATTGCTGAGCAGCATGTGCTGGGAGCAATCTGGACCGGCAGCAGCCGGCCTATCCCTGAGGAAGATTTCAGGTTGCTGTACGCCATCGCGGACATGGCTGCGGCAGCCCTGCAGCGATCGATCCACAACGAAATGACCCAGCTTCGGTTGAGACGGGTGAGCGCGCTGCACTATATTGACATGGCAATTTCCTCCAGCTTTGATTGGCACATGACCCTGAACGTTCTGCTGGGGCAGGCGGTCAACATGCTGGGGGTGGACGCAGCCGCCATCCTGACCTTGAACCCGGAATCTCTGATGCTGGAGTATGTGGCAGGCACCGGCTTCACCAGCGGCGAGATCGAGAAGACGCGCCTGCGGCTGGGTGAAAGCCAGGCAGGGTTTGTGGCGCTTAAGCGCGAAATCCGCTATATCCCGGATCTGCATCAGCTGGATGACACAAAAATTTCGCGGTTCGCGCTTGCCGGCGAGGATTTCATCAGTTACTGCGCCGCCCCGCTGGTGGGCAAGGGGCAGGTCAAGGGCGTACTGGAACTGTTCCACCGCACCCATTTTTCCCCGGACGCCGAGTGGATGGATTTTCTGGAGATGCTGGCGGCGCAGGCAGCCATCGCCATTGACAATTCTGAATTGTTCGAAACGCTGCAGCAGTCGATCAGTGAACTGCACCAGAGTTACGACGCATTAATTTTGGGCTGGTCGCGCGGATTGGAACTGCGCGATGCCGAGAGCCAGGGGCATACCAACCGGCTGGTGGATTATACGCTGCGCCTGGCGCGCCGTTTGCGCGTGCCGGAGAATCAAATGCTGAACCTGCGGCGCGGCGTGCTGCTGCACGACATCGGCAAGATCGGCATTCCGGACAAGATCCTGCTTAAGCCGGGGCCGCTGAGTGAGGACGAATGGAATATCATGCGCCAGCACCCGGTGTTTGCCTACGACCTGCTCTCGCCCATCCCCGGACTGGCACCGGTGCTCGAGCTGCCGTACAGCCATCATGAGCGCTGGGATGGATCCGGCTACCCGCGCGGGCTCAAGGGGGAGGAAATACCGCTCAGTGCCAGGTTGTTCGCTGTGGTCGATATTTGGGATGCGCTGTCGCACGACCGCCCCTACCGCGCAGCCTGGAACCCGGTGCAGGTAGTGGACTATCTCCGCAGTGAGGCCGGCATCACCCTGGACCCGCGGGCAGTGGAGGAGTTCATTGCCATTCTGCACGAAGACGGGTTGATTTCCTCAGGCAGCCGCCAGGCTGTGCAGGCAGCGGATTAAAGCTGCTTGCGGAACGGGTACTTCGGGTAAAGTGACCCATGAGGAGGGGGTTAATAAGGAAGGCTGCCGCGGCAGGGTGGACAGTTACCATGAATTGGGCATAAAAGATGCACCAGTTTCGTGAACCGAAGACCCTGATATTTGGTAGAATAGAGTAATTCTATTCTGGATATTAATAGAAAGAATGATAGCCCCGATCCGGCTGAACCCATGGTAAAACCTACTCGCAGCCACATTTGCCCGCATTTGGGATTGAAAAGCGATCCGAGTACCGCGCTGCATTTTGCATCGATGGGGAATTACTGCCATCATGTGAATCCGGCCGAGGTGGTCAAGGATTCGCACCAGAATGAATTCTGTCTGGTGGCGGAGCATGTGAACTGCCCGGTGTACCTCCGGGCGGCTGGGGAGCGCCTGCCGCGAAAATACCGCGCCGGGAAATCTACTTCAGAAAAAAAGAAGTCCCCCCTGGGCACGCTGGGCATTGTGGTCGGGCTGGTGCTGCTGGTGCTGGCAGCCTTTTTGCTGCCCGAAATGCTGGGTCCCAACGGAATTTTAAATCGTGCCTCAGGCGGCAGCGATACGCCCACGCCCACCATCGAAAACTCGCCGGTGATCTTTGCCACGCTTTACGGCACCGCTGCGACCAAAGAAGCGCTGCGCCCCTTCTGCCAGCCGCCGATCAGCTGGAACCCGTACATTGTAACCAGCCGCGATACTTTTGCTTCGCTGGGACGTACCTACTCGCGCACCGTCAAGGAACTGATGGACGCCAACTGCCGCACGGATGTGAATGATTTGACCCCCGGCGAGCGCATTTACCTGCCAGCGCTGCCCACTTCGACGCTCACGCCGACAGCCACGGTCACCCTGACACCCACCCGCACCCGCTACATCGTCAGACCGCCGCTGATGCCCACCTGGACCGGCACTTACGAGATCGTGCGCTGGACACCCACCCCCACCGATACCCCCACGCCGGAACCAACGGCTACCCCTGAAGAACCGACTGCCGCTCCATAATATTGAAGCGGCTTGGGTTAATCAAATTCAGGGGGAATGGGTATAATTTAATTGCGCAATGGATTAATATTTAAATCGAATAGACACTGCTATCTTCAATGTTAGCGCTGCCGTCCGGATTCATAAGCGGGGGCAGTGCAGGTTAAGGGGTAAAAATGAAAAAGCCGGGTAGTGAACCTAAAAAGGGGACCTTGGGAAACGGATCCAGGCGTTCGACCGGATTCGCGCTGGCGGTGGTGCTGGTAGCTGCCGGATTGGTCACGTCGCAAGTGCTGGC
>CAYPJS010000137.1:0-4137 GCA_964411135.1 uncultured Anaerolinea sp. | reverse complement strand
GCCCGAAAAATGGCTTTGGCATTGCTCGAATTGTTGGGAAATGATAATTCCTCAACTCGCGAGTACCGCCAAGAGCTGTCCGCCATTCTGTTTTAGGCTGAACAAGGGAATAAAAAGAGCGGGTTTCCCCGCTCTTTCGGTTTTAATGTAGGGAACTACTTTTTTAACTCCAGGATTGCCCAGGTGGTCGGGTTGGTCAGGGAGCGGTTCTTGACATTGGAGACCATGCTTTGTTGGATATTCTGACTGTTGTTATCATTATCCGACATGGACACGGCAAACCCGAATTGCTTGCCGCTGGTCGGAGAGACACCCAGAACACTCCATGGGATGGAAATTTCCGCGCGCAGCACACCGCCGCCATAAGTCGAGGCAATCTTGACCTGCGTGCGTGAGCCTGCCACACTGGACGGGTAGTAGAGATAGGTTTCTTTATCTCCGCTTACCCCGCCTTTGCCAGGCGAGAAGGCTAATTGATAGTCATCACTGTTTAATTCGGTGGAATTGACATCTCCCATCAGGTCGACATCAAACAATAATTCAACCGAGTCGCCCTTGAAGATTTCTGCACCGGTGGCGTTTTGAACGTAGAGATCGTCATACACTTTTACCGCCAGGTAAAGGTTGCTGTCATCCCAACCAACCCGGTAACTGCCTTCCAGGTCTTCTTTATTTGCAACTTCACCGGAACCATACACGATGAAACGCGCCGGGTAGGCGGTTGTATTCCATTCATCCCAGATTCCATCCAATTTTGGGGCGGTACTCAAAAATTCAGCCACCACCTTGCCAGCGGTGCGAACCTCCGCAGTTGGTTTGGGCGTATTGGTTGCCAGCGGCTGTGAGGTGGCAGTAGAGATGACGACTGGCGGTACGGTATTGGTTGGAATTGGCAGGGTTGCTGACGGACCAATCCCCTGGGTCGGGGACGGCTCAACAATCGGAGTGGAAATTGACGGCGCTTTGGTAACAATGTTGAAAAGCGCGGTCATGGTCATGTTCGGCGTAGGCTCGGAGGATGTTGGTTGGACTTCGTTTCCAGGCAGATTGCATGCCAGGGTAGCAAAGATCAGCGTAAAGCTGACGATCAATAGGCGGGCTGCTGCTTGTTTGTGCATAATCCTTCTCCTCGTATTAAGACGAAGCATCGGCTCTAGATGTTCCATCAACCAAACCATTAAACCTTACCACAATAAACACTATAATAATCTTAACCATTTCCAGAGAGTTATGGAAGACCAGAAGCAACCATCCATGAACAATTACCTGCCAATCATCCTGGAAGTCCGCGTCGTGGGTTTCAGCCTGCATCAAAACAAGTTGCAAGTGTTGCTCCAACCAGCCGTTGAGAAGCAAGTCTGGTCGCTTCCCGGACAGACCGTCACCGGCGATCTGGCGCTTGAAACTGCTGCCGCGAGGTGCGTCGAGGAACTAACCGGCTTGAAGGAAATCTACCTGGAGCAGCTTTATTCGTATGGAGATCCGAACCGCCAATCCGACTGCAGGGTGGTTTCGGTGGTTTACTTTGCCCTGCTTCCAGCCGGGGGGGTAGTCTGTGTGGATGAGACACGCGCATCCTGGCTGCCGGTCGATCCGATCCCGTTCATGGTATGGGATCATACCGAGATTCTGACCTATGCCTTGCGGCGGCTGCGTTACAAGCTCGAATATTCGGCAGTAGGCTTTGAACTTCTCCCCGACGCCTTTACGCTGAGTGAGTTGCAGCATACCTACGAGTTGATTCTGGGGGAGCAGCTTGATAAACGCAATTTCCGCCGCCGCATTCTGGAAGCCGGCATCATCGAGCCGACCACTGAGCGGCGCAGCGGCGAGGGACGTCCCGCTCAACTGTACCGCTACCGCCCGGATGCAGTGGCCGAAGTAAAAGCGCGCCGGTTATTTCCGTAAGGATGCGGTGTTTTATTTTTGAGGGAAGTATTTATCTTCAGCCCAGCGTATTGGGTTCTGGTCGATGTAATCAAGAACCCGATAATATTCCGATTCGTTTCGGATAATGCGATCATAGAAGGATTTTTGCCAAACTATCAGGTCCGGTTGTTCACAGTGAATTTTGGACGATACGCCTGATTTGTATAAACCAATAATTGTGGAAACCGTAGGGAACGGTCAAGACCGTTCCTTTATCGTATCTGAAGCATAATCCCGATCCAAAACCAGGACCAGATGAATATGGTTGGGCATAATAACGTATTTATCGATTTGAACTCCGTTGAAATGCTTTGGGATCAAAACCAAATCATTTCTGGCAATTATTCCTAACTTACTCAATACCACCTCATTGTTTGTAACCCTGCCAAATAGTTGGTTTTTTTGGTGCGTGCAAATTGTCAGAAAATAAATGGCATTTTCTGCATAATTGAATCCATTCAATCGTTGAGGCTTACGATCTGGGTAAATCACTATAAAATCCTTTTTTTGGAACGGCCAAGGCCGTTCCCTACGAATTGGTACGCCGGGGGTGGAACGGCCAAGGCCGTTCCCTACAGTTCCGGCTGGCAATTCGGACAGAAATAAACACTCCCGCCCAAGTATGCTTGCTTGATGATTGTCCCTTCGCACACCGGGCAAGGGCGACCGAATGTCTTGCTGGATAATATCGTTGTATACCCGCCGTCGCGGCCGAATATATCCTTTTCAGTGTCACGGCCTCCCCGGACGGTCATTTCTGCCAGTGTGCCCTTGACACTGGTAAACAGGGCAGCCTTTTCATCGCTGGAAAATGCACCAATCTTGCTGCGCGGGTTAATCCGGGCATTGAATAGAATGTCCTGGAGCACGCCATTTCCCAATCCGGGAATACGCTGCTCGGTAGCCAGCAGCGCTTTAGCGCTCAGGTTAGGTTTTGCACTGGCAACAATCCCATCGAAATAACCGGTATCGAAGGCATCCGTCAGAGGGTTAGGTTTGCCCTTCGCCGCCAGGTAGTACGGATTGTCGTTTTGACCGGTTGGGAACATCCACATCATGGCGTACATCTGGACTGTACAAATTATCCGCGATGAATCATTGAATTCAATGCACAGCTGGTGTTTTGATGGACCGGGGTCGCCGGCTGGATAGTAGCGGATGAAGGCCCCATCGCTTAAAACCAGCCGCATATCTTCAAGGTGCCACTCAATTTGGCCGGCCAACGCCTCTACCCGCTCGACTTTCCTTCCGGCTAAACGGTCATGGTAGGTGGCTGGGTCTCCAGAAAAGAACGCAAACTTATGCGGCGATTGATTTGTTGAAACTCTGACGATGGTTTTACCCCCAACAGCCTGTGCCAATTGTTTCGAGAACACATTTGCTTCCGGTAATTCAAGCATCATTTCCTCCCCAGGATCATCGCAAATTTGGCTATCTACCCAATCGAGGTCTTAATATAATTTCCATTTTCCCTAAAAAAATTACGCAATTCGAATTATTTGTAATACCCCCACATCCAAATACCTGTTTTCTACAACTGTTTCCACCAAAGGGCAAGAGCTAGATTGAGGATCACCATAATAAGGAACCCGATCGCCAGACCACTACGCTGCAGGCTAACCAGCATAATCCCACCGGCACCAAACACCAGGATTTTACCAATCAATAACCAGGGCATGCTCAGTCGGTGAAGAGCTTTTGGCGCGAAAAGGATTCCCCAAAGGACAGCTATTGCAACTACAGCTAGAATACCGGCGAAGACCTTAAGAATCAACAGGCTGCTTTCAGAAACCAACTGATAGCCAAATATCCCAAAAATTGCAAGCAAGGCAAGTTCCAGGAGGAACGAGACACCAAGATTGATATTCATCAACAAATTAAGCATGAAATTCTTCCTGGCGATCAAATAGGGTTATATGCAACTAATTTAATGCGGCTAGTCCTAACACGAATCATAAACTTCTTTTCACGATCTGCTAAGGTCAACCTAACTTCCAGCAAAGCGCATTAGCGTGATGCACTCCACGTGATACGTCTGCGGAAACAGGTCAAAGGGGGTCACCTGCTCCAACCGGTAACCCGCAGCGGCCAGGCGCTTGATATCGCGCGCCAGGGTGGCTGGATCGCAGGAAACATAAGCGATCACTTCTGGCTGCATCCCGATAATGGCATCCAGCGCAGCTCGCTCAACTCCAGCGCGCGGCGGAT
>CAYPJS010000136.1:0-22543 GCA_964411135.1 uncultured Anaerolinea sp. | reverse complement strand
GTGGACTGGGCGGTGCTCATTAATATCGAGTGTACCTCCAGCGCTGGCAGCCCATTTCCGGTCCGTATCCCGTTTACAAGGGATATCAAGTCGGACGCCGTAACACCGCTGCCGTCCTGCGCCTTCACCGGGCTTATCAGGATAGTGGACATGAGGATCCCGATCAATATCCCGGCAAACCGGATTTTCAAAAGATTGGGCATGAATTCAATTATACTGAAAGAACCTAACTGCGGAAATATGCGTATATTGTGCAGGAGAAATAACATGAACCGAAAAAATTATATGGCTGCGCTTTGGCTCATAGGGCTGGGCATTCTTTTCTTAATCGATAGGATCTGGCCGGGCATTTTAATCCTGATTGGGTTGAGCATGCTGGTTGGAGTTTTATTCCCGCAAGAAGTAAAGACTGCTGCCCCATCCGTTCCGCTTGAAAAAGCCGCCGCACCAGTTCCGCCGGTTGATATTGTTGAAGGCAAAACCGTCGAACCTGCCAACGAAGAAACCCTTCCTCCTCCATTAGCGGGTGAGGGTAATCGGTTATATTTTGCCAGCCGCCTTCCCGAAAAATGTCCGGCCTGCGATGCTCCAATGAAAATTAACGCAGAGAAAATGGAATTCAACGACGACCAGTCAACGAACTGCATGTTCTGCGGGTATCGCCTGGAACTATAGTTGAATTTGCAATTATAGATTTCTATTGAGGATTTTCTGACTGGGCTTTATCCAGGCAGATTATCCTCTATATCTTTTCAGGCGGAAAATCCTGGATCTTGTGCTATAATTAGTGTATAATATACACTAATTATCGTTAATTTCCCTGACCATTCAGGGGATGAATAAAGGAGTTAACCATGAGCCAAAACTTTTTTGAACGCAGCCAGCCCTTTCTTGCTTTCCTGGATAAATGGAATGCCGGACTCCCGGTTGTGCAAATGACGGATATTATCAAAGACCCTGATCGAACCGCAGTGATATCGGTGGATGTAACTAACGGGTTCTGCAATTTCGGTCCGCTAGCCAGCCCAAGGGTGGCTGCCATCATAGACCCGATTGTCAGAATATTTGAATCGGCCTGGAACCTTGGCGTACGCAGCATCCTGCTGAGCCAGGACACCCACGAACCGGATGCACGGGAGTTTGCCGCCTGGCCCTCACACTGCGTACGCGGCACAAGCGAGGCTGAAACCGTAGCGCAAATCAAAGCACTGCCTTTCTTTGATAAGATTGACCTGCTGGAAAAAAATTCAATATCCACGGGGTTAAATCCCGGTATGGATAACTGGATGGCTGCACACAACCACGTGGATACCTTCATAGTTGTGGGGGACTGTACCGACCTGTGTGTGTACCAGCTGGCTATGCACCTTCTGCTGGACGCAAATTCCAGGCAGCTCGAGCGGCGCGTGGTAGTCCCAGCTCAGGCAGTGGACACCTACGATTACCCTGTAGAAAGCGCCGAGAAGTACGGCGGTTTACCGCATGATGCCGAACTGCATCATGCTTTCTTCCTGTATCACATGGCGTTGAATGGCGTGCAGGTAGTTAAGGGCATCGAATAAGCCGGTTGCCGCGGCAATACAAAAAAATGCGAAGGGTCTAATGAAATGATCCTTCGCATTTATTTTGTTCCTGTACCTTACGAGATTACTGTTCCGGGTTTTCCCAAACACGGATCTGGTCAACGCGGATGGTGAGGTCTTCAGTCTCGCGAGCTCCAACAAACACGCCAAAATAGCCGTTATCAAAGGCTGAATCCTTAACCTCGCCGAGGTTTTGTCCATTCGCATACAGGATCAGCCGGTCTCCGACTGCCATCAACCCCATGCGGTTGGTCTGGTCTGGGCCGGTATTGATGGCACTGCTGGACTTCCAATCGATCAGGTGAACCATCTCACCCTTGGTCCCTACACTGGCGTTCCAACGGCGCAAGGAGTACTTGCCATCGCAGGTAAAGCCAAACAGATAACCGCGGTCGGGTGAGTTTAGCACCGGCACGCGGGCAAAAATGCCATAGCGGTCTGCCCCACTGCAGTCATTGACCTGGAAAACAGTCTCGATGTAGAAATTATCCAGTTCAGGGTAAGACATGCGCCAGCCGTCCGTGGTCGAAAGACCGGTAAGAAGCATGAACCCATTCGAAAAGCTGATGTCGGTGTACTGATCTGCCCCGGTGGGCCAATAGTTGCCGCTATCCATACTGTCGGACCAGTCAGCACCACCCAATTTGGTAGTCGGGTCGCTGGTTGGCGGCGTGTAGGCTACCGTCGGCTGCAGGGTTGGCGTGCTGGTGGCGGTGGCTTGAGCCAGCGTGGCAGTAGGCAGGATCACTTCGATGGTGGGTACAATTGTTGAAACTTCGGGTGTCTCGACCGTAGCTGAAGGGAATACAGTCGGCAGCGACATGGTAGCAACACTCCCGCCAGAAGGAAGGGTGATGGTGGGCATGCTGGTCAGAATCTCAACCACACGGGTCGCCATTTTCTGGTCTTCGCTTAATTCCGCCGTCGGACTGCTCAGATTGCAGCCTGTCAAAAGGATACTGACCAAGAGGATTGTTAGAAATCGTTTCATCTTAATTTTCTCCAGAATCAATGCCCGCACCCACTGGCGCGATAAACTCTAGACGGTTTCGCTTGAATATTTGTTCCTTAAAGGACCGCGGCTGCCTCAAGCCTTATAACCGATCATGCGCAGGAATCCCTTGCGCCAGGCGATATCCTCATCCCCCTCGATGCCGAGCGGGCTGGCGCCGTCGATCACGCCCAGAATGCCGCGTCCCTGCCCGCTTTCGGCAAGGATGACCTGGGTCGGGTTGGCAGTGGCGCAAAAGATACGGCAAACTTCGGGCACAGCCTGGACCGCGCCGAGAACATTTACCGGGAAGAAACCGTTGCCAAGGAACAGGATGAAGCTGTGTCCCGCACCGATAGCCTGAGCGTTCATTTTCGCCAGTTCGATCATTTCCGGGTTGGTGCCGCTCCAGCGAATTAAACATTTGCCAGAAGCTTCGCAGAAAGCCAGACCGAATTGAATGCCCGGCACGTGCGTGACCAATGCCTCGTGAATATCTTCGACCGTTTTGATGAAATGAGATTGGCCGAGGATGAAGTTGGTGTCCTCGGGTTTTTCGATCTGAACCAGTTTCAATTCCATGATTAACCCTCCATCTATTGAGGTTCATCACTATTGTACACGAGAACAGGATGCGATTGCTGCGCGTAAACGTTTTTGGAAATCAGGCAAAAAATGGTTATACTTTGGCTACAAAAAAAGGCGTGAGGTTCGTTGAATGACTGTCGAACAAACTGGCTCAATCAAGGTTTACCGGTATTTTGACTGGGTGATGGCCCTGTTCGTTACTATATTGATTGTCAGCAACATCGCTTCGTCGGCTAAAATCGTCGATTGGGGCTTTTCCATATCTGGCCTGCGCTTTGCCTTCGACGCAGGCACCATTCTGTTTCCCATCAGCTACATCTTCGGTGACGTGCTGACGGAGGTATACGGCTTTAAACGCTCTCGGCGGGTAATCTGGACCGGATTTGCCATGCTAGCGCTTTCAGCCTTTGTGCTGTGGCTGGTGCGCATCATGCCGGGTGAAGCCACCTGGGAGGGGTATGCAGGACAGGGGGCTTATGAGGCCATTCTGGGCGGCATGAGCAGCGGTGGAATCGTAATTGCCAGTTTGGTGGCTTTCCTGGTGGGCGAGTTCAGCAATTCCACCGTTTTGGCTCGTTTGAAGGTTGCAACTAAAGGCCGCTTCCTGTGGCTGCGTACCATCGGCAGCACACTGGTCGGTGAGGGCGTGGACACTATTATTTTCACCCTTGTAGCAACCCTGGCGGGCGTCTTCCCCTGGGAGTTGTTCGGCAGCCTGGCGGTTACCAATTACATCTTCAAGGTTGGTATCGAAACCCTGATGACGCCGTTAACCTACCAGATCGTCACCTGGTTGAAACGGGCGGAAAAAGAAGACTACTACGATGTCGATACGCGTTTTTCACCGTTTGCTGTCGATTGATCGAATTCCTGGTTTTCTTCTTTCCGGGAAAGCCCCTCAATGCAGATCACATATTCACCCCGGATGGGCTCGGTCTTAAAGCGTTCGATTAGCTCGCTCAATCTGCCGCGGTAAAGTGTTTCAAACATTTTGGTCAAATCATTGGCCACGCAAATCCGCCGGTCGCCATAAACGAAGATCGCATCATCCAGGAAAGCTTGCAGACGGTGCGGGCTTTCATAGAAGACAAGAGTGTGAGGAGACTGCTCGTCTACCTGCATGAAGCGGCGGCGGGCTCCCGGCTTCCGCGGTGGGAAACCGCGGAAGGTGAAGCTGTGCACCGGCAGACCTGACAGGATCAATGCCGGGATCAGGGCGGTGGGACCGGGGATGGCTGTCATCGGTAGACCAGCCTGCAGGACTGCGCGCACCAGCAGGAACCCCGGATCGGAAATGCCAGGTGTGCCGGCATCGGTTACCAGCGCGATGGATTTGCTTTCGTCCAACAGGGCCAGAATTTTGGGCAACGCACGTTCTTCATTGTCCTCGCGGAATGAGATTTGCGGCTTTTTTATGCCGAAATGTTTAAGCAGCATGCCGGTCTTGCGCGTGTCCTCGCTGGTTACGTAATCCACGCTGCGCAAAGTATCCAGTGCACGCTGGGTGATGTCTCCGAGATTACCAATAGGGGTGGATACCAGGTAGAGCATGATTTACACAAAACCTCTGATTACAAAATTATTGTTTTAGAGAATCGTTTAAAGCACGTAGGTTCAAAACCATGCGCATAGGCAATAAATACCAGAAATTAATCAATGGTGATACCGGTCAAGTCGCCCTCAGGCTGTGGGTATTCCATGTCCAGCTTATCCAGAGCATCCACCAGGATGCTTGCGATCACCAGATTGCGGTACCACTTTTTGTTAGACGGGACCACATACCAAGGGGCTTCATCCGTGCTGGTTTCATTAAGGACATCCTCGTACGCCTCAATGTAATCATTCCAGCGGGCGCGTTCTTTTAGATCGCCGGGATTGAACTTCCAGCGCTTGGTGGGGTCATCCAGGCGGGCTTGCAATCTCTCTTTTTGTTCCTCCAAATCGATGTGCAGAAAGAACTTGAGAATTATGGTGCCCTCCTCAACCAGCTGGCGCTCGAAGGCTTTTATCTGATCAAAGCGTTTCTTCCAAACCTTTTCAGGCACCAATTCATGAACTCGTACCACCAGTACATCCTCGTAATGACTGCGGTTGAAGATGACAATTTCCCCCTTTGCCGGGGTCTGTTTGTGCACCCGCCAGAGGTAATCATGGTCAAGTTCCTCGGGGGTGGGTACCTTGAAGCTGGCAACGCGTACTCCCTGCGGATTGACACCCTCGAACACGTGGCGGATGACACCATCTTTGCCGCTGGTGTCCATGCCCTGCAGCACTACCAATACCCGGTGCTTGTGCTCAGCGTACAGCAGTTCCTGGAGTTTCTCCAATTCCTGATTAAGCTCACCCAATTTCTCGAGCCCGTCATCTTTTTCGCCGCCGTACTTGCCGAGGTCGCTCGGATCGATCTGATTCAGATGGATCTTTTCGTCTGGTCGGACGCGATAACGTTCCATAAGCCCCTCCCTGCAGGAAATTCCGAACTGGATAAATTGATTATAACCTGAGGTGGCTCAAGGACGCGCCGTGAATTCCAGGATCAAATGCGCCACATCTTCGGTTTTCAACATGCCAGCGATATCGATCGGACCAATGTTGTAGTCGCTCAGCAGTATGGTTGTCTCTGCGCGGCCTGAAAGGGTATCACCCTCTAAGCGGGCGGTCACGTCAAAGGTGACGCTGCGGGTAACATCGCGGACTGTCAGGTCACCGGTGACCTTCAAAAGGTAGTCCTGACCCTCAACATAAGCATCCGGTAAGCCTACAATTTGTGTGGAGACGAAGGTTGCTATGGGGAATTGAGTCGACTCCAACCATCTTCCTCGAATAGCATTATCCCGGCGGTTGCTGTCGGATGTAAACTGGCTGATATCCACCTCAATCGGGCCGATACTGCTGGCAGGCGGATTGTCCAAATCCGCAAAAACCGAGCCTGTGATAACCTGAGTCACGCCAATTGCCAGGTTGAAACGGTTGTTTTGATTGAAAAAGGTCTCTCCCACCTCGTAGGATACTTTTGATTCTTCCGGGATGATGTTAAACGTCACTGCACCGCTAAGCGAGGATGAAGCTGAGGTCGGTGTAGTAACCGTGGGTTCGGAAGTAGCAGGCGGTGAGGTTGGTGCGGGAGCCTGTGTGTCTTCAATTTCAGCAGGCGGTGGAACCGCCCGGGTTGGTTCGGCCTGCGCGCTGCAGGATGCCAGGATAAGGACTAAGAAGATAATGAGGGGCAGGGTGCGTTTCATGGAACTCTTCCTCTCTAGGGTTAGGATAGAAAATTTACCGTATTTATAAAGAATACGGATCAAAAATAGGAATGGTTCTCAGGAAACTCTTAATTGTTTGAAGTCAATCTGAAAATCCACAGGAAGGTGTTTTTAGCTCCTCACTGGATGAGTCCTGTGGATGATAGCCAACCCCCGGCACCAGATTTGCCCGGGCTTGTCCCCTAAATACAAAACCACCCCTTTAAGAATAAAGGGGTGGGTGGGCTAACTCAAAGCCTCAGCTCAAATCTTGCCGGCCGGCCAGTGCCCGCAGCAGGGTGTTCTGGTCGGCGTATTCCAGATCGCCGCCGACTGGCAGCCCGCGTGCCAGGCGGGTGATGCGCACGCTGAACTGTGCCAGCTGCTGCTGGATATACAGCGCCGTCGCGTCGCCTTCCATGCTCGGGTTGGTGGCCAGGATTATTTCGCGCACTTTGCCGCTGCGTACCCGTTCGATCAGCGGTTTGATCTTCAAGTCTTCCGGGCCAATGCCCTCAATGGGTGACAATACCCCGTGCAGAACATGATAGCGTCCAAAAAATCCGGCTGTGCGTTCCAGAGCCAGCACATCCAGGGGCTCTTCCACAACGCACAGCACACTTTCATCGCGTTTGCTGCTCGAGCATATCTCACACCTGGCGTGATCTGCCCGGGTGATGTTGAAGCACTCTTCGCACAGCCCCGTAGTTGATTTCAGCGCTGTCAGGGCATCCGCCAATGCCAATGAAACTTCCTCTGGAGCCCGCAGCAGGAAAAAGGTCAGGCGTGAGGCGGTCTTAGGGCCAATGCCCGGCAAGCGCTCCAGGGCTAGGGTCAGATTTTCGATTGGTTCAGGCAGAACAGGCATCAGCAGGTGCTTTCTTGATTAGAAACCCATGCCCGAGAGGCCGCCAGCCAGTGGGCCCATGCGGTCCTCGGCCATTTTGCGGGACTGGTCCAATGCCAGATTGACGCCGCTCAGGATCAGGTCCTGCAGCATTTCGGCATCCGCGTCCTTAATCAGCTCCGGATCAATCTCAATGCCCCGGCAAACCTGTGCACCGGTCATGGTCACTTTGACAGCGCCGCCGCCAACGGTTGCGGTAACCGTTTCTTCTGCCAACGCCGCCTGGGTAACTTCCATCTGCTCCTGAAGTTTCTTGATCTGGGCCATCATTCCGCCACCGCCCATACCGCCGCCCATTCCGCGCGGCAATCCTCGTCCTTTTGCCATAGTAACCTCTACTCTAATAAGGGTGCGTGAATATCCAACGCTGTAGCTTACTCTTTCTGGACAATTTTACCACCCAGGCTCAAGGCAGCGTTTACCATTCCTTCGGCGTCTACATCCGCGTCGGTTTGCGTTCCACCGCCTTTGCCGGACACATCCACACATACAATCGGCAGGTCCCAGCCAAGCACCTGCTTGATTGCAGCCCGTGCAATGTTGATATTGTCGTCTTTTTCCATTTTTGATTTGAGCAATGGACTCGCAAAACCGAGCTCAAGGACGCCGTCCCGCAATTCAATGGTGCGGCAGGAATTTAACAACCCTTCCGTCATTGAATGCTGGCGTTTGGTGGCTGCACGAACTTTGGCCCAATTCTGCATAACCATGGCTTTGGTCGGTTCATCAGAATTGGATGGAGGATCAGCAGCCGGGGTGGATGGCGGTTCCCGTTTCAAAATTGATCCAGACGACGGCTGCTCAACAGATTTAGGCTCTGAGGGTTTTGGAGAACTCTGAACCAATTCTTGTGATTGAGCCTTGTTGTGCGGTGCGGTTTTCGCCGGTTGCGGCTGAGAGTTTTGTTTTTCCGTGCTGCTCGCGACCGATGAAGTGGTAGGCTGAGCTGGCGTCCAATCGACTGCTTCTGCCAGTGCCAGTTCGAGGGGCAGACCCGGCTGCCAGCCGCTGCGTGCTTCGCTGGCTGCACTGTTAAAAGACCGCAGCGCATCCAGGATTTGTTCCTGTTCCAATGCCTTTGCCTGGCGTGCCATTCCAGCGCGCTGTTCGGTGGTAGCTTCGATCTGGTCGGCGTTGCCAAGCCGCACTAAAAGCAGATTGCGGATGTAATCAACCACCTGCCGGGCAAATTGACGTGGATCAGAGCCGCTGTCTAAAGCGGCATGGATGCATTCCAGCCCCACTGCCGGGTTGCGCTGAATAATAGCGTCCACCAAATCGACTACCATCTGGCTGGCAGCTGTACCAAGCACAGTTTGGGCAAAATCCAGGGTGATCCTGCTGCCAGAAGAGGAGAGCTGGTCTAGCAGTGAGATTGCATCGCGCATCGATCCGGTTGCCTGACGCGCGATGAGGATCATAGCTTCGTCGCTGACTTCCAGGTTTTCCTGTTCAGCCAGTTGTTTCAAATGGCTGACGATCAAGTTCAAGGGGATGCGCCGGAACTCATGCCGTTGACATCGGGAGAGTACCGTTGCGGGGATCTTGTGCACCTCGGTTGTGGCCAGAATAAAAATTGCATGCGGCGGCGGCTCTTCCAGGGTTTTCAATAAGGCGTTGAAGGCAGCAGTGGAGAGCATGTGAACTTCATCGATGATGTAAACCTTGAAACGTCCCTGGCTGGGGGCGAAATTTATCTTGTCGCGCAGGTCGCGTACATCTTCGACCGAGGTGTTGGAGGCTGCATCGATTTCGATCAAGTCCAGGAAGCGCCCATCGTTGACCGCCAGGCAGTGTGCGCATTGGTCGCAGGGGCGTTCGCTCAAATTCTCGGTCAGGCAATTGACGGCCTTGGCCAGCAGGCGGGCTGAGGTGGTCTTTCCGGTTCCCCGCGGACCTGCAAACAGGTAAGCATGACCTACCCGTGCGCTGCGGATTGCATTTTGGAGTGTCTGCACCACGTGTTCCTGCCCGATAACCTGGTCCCATAAACGCGGACGCCACTTGCGGTAGAGTGCCTGCGACATAACTTATTCACCTCCTGGGAGCAAAGGCTGATCGGTACTCCCATGCTGGATAATCTCAATTTCGCGAGAAAGATTTAATTTCAGAAGATGGAATCGGGTGGATGGAGCCTGCAGATTGTACTGGAAAATGCGCTGGTTGAGCGCGTCAATCTGCTCTTTGAACAACGCTTGATACTCCTGCCAGCGGCCATGTTCGAATGCCTGCATCGCCTCTGCTCGTGCCTGGTCTGCGGCCTGGTCGATTTCGTTGCGCAGGTCCAGCCAGGGCAGGCTGTAGCTATTGTTTCTCAGCAGGTGATATGCCAGCTGCCAATCCTCGGATTCGTGCGGATTCTCATTCCAAACCAGGGGTTTGCCTTTGCCGGGCAGGTTATCGAAGGCCCCTTCATCTATGGCGCGTTTGATAATCTCGTCGGACGCATTCCCGAATCCACTCATAAGTTATACCCGGTCCTTGTGCAGGTCCCATTACGGGATGGTGTAGCTTGCCCGCAGGTTGCCTGCCGGATCATATAAGGAAATTGTGTCGCTGGAGCGCCAGACAGGAGATTCCAGTCCCCAGAACAACTCAATGACTGAGCTTTGCCCGGTGCGGGTATTCAGGCGTACCGAGCCATTTTTGTTGAGAGTCAGGTTTGGAAAGAGAAATTCCTTCCCGTTACCTGCCAAACGCCAACCTTCCATCTGCAGGTCCCCTTCACCGATACGCTGGAGCTGGATGGTTTCGGTGGAAAGATCGCCAGCACCGATAACCGTTTCGATGCGGATGATGGGTTCATCAACAGGGGGCAGTGTTGCCTGCCCAACCGGGTTGCCCGGATTGTTGATCGTAGATGCCGATGCTTCAGGAACCCCACCCGTTGCGGCTGGTAATGAGGGATGTTGAACCCGATCCCAGACCACCAGAACGATCAGGGTGGTCACGGCGGAAACAACCACATTCAATATCAAGTAAGGGAAAATCCGTTTCCAAAAGTCCATACAATCTCGTTTGGTAGGAAGTAAAGGAAGCTTGACAGGCCAATGGATCGGTGCCCGGCGGAGGCCTGGTTGAATAATAGCATATTTTGCAGGTAAAATGAAATCGAGGGGTAGGGTCAGCATGGCGTATATCATCGATGGACACAATTTGATTCCTAAGGTGCACGGGCTCAGCCTGCAGCGTCTGGACGATGAACTGGAACTCATTAAAAGGCTTCAGACCTTTGCCCGAATCCGCCGCCAGTCGCTGGAAGTTTATTTTGATAAAGCTGCCCCAGGGCGGGCTGGAACGCGCAATTTTGGCACGGTCAAGGCAGTCTTTGTGGCTGAAAACAGCAGTGCGGATGCTGCCATTCGCGACCGACTGCATCGAATGGGGCGTAAGGCACGCGGCTGGAAAGTGGTCAGCTCCGACCGGCAGGTGCAGGCTGAGGTGCGTTCCTGCCAGGCTGAGGTAGTCAGTTCAGATGCTTTCGCAGTGCAGTTGGAGGATGTCTTGATCCAGTCGGTCAAGAGTCCGGGGCCGAACACAGGACTGACAGATGCAGAGGTGGACGACTGGTTAAGGATGTTCAACCAACCCCCGCCTGATGAAAAACCTTAAAAAAATCTCTGCCCGTCGAGATTCTTATTTATTTTTAATGAAAATATGACAAATTTGGTGTATATTATCCGTAAGACACCCAAAAATATTTATTGGTATACGGTGTCGGACCACCTGAAGCTCAAACCAGCATGTCCCCCCCATGTTGGCCTCAGTAGCCAGGGTGGCATTCCCTCCCTGAGGATCGCCAGGCATGTCCCCCCCATGCCTGGCGGTTCGTTTAATAGCCTTCAGCCTCTAATAAGATGCCCTATTCTTGTCGCACTACCTGGAGAATGCTATAATGCGGTTGACCCCGGCCCCAGTAGCTCAAAAGGACAGAGCAAGGCACTCCTAACGCCTAGGTTGGGGGTTCGATTCCCTCCTGGGGCACCTGACGATGATAAAAAAGAGCTTTGCCGGAATGGCAAAGCTCTTTCGATTTCCCGCCTTCCCTTTAAAAAGGGGTGTTTTCCTCGTCGTCGTCATCGAGATCGATTTCGATCTCGGTTTCCTCATGCTGTCGGCGAACCCACAGCAGCAGTACCTGCCCTTCACCGGTTTCCAGCGAGCGGGCAGCCATGATGGGTGCACGTTCTTCCAGCCCGATGGGGGTGCGGTAGTGCAGGTATATTGAGTTTTGCTGGCGCCAGGCACGGTGGCAACGTTCGACCAGCGCAGGTCCATTGAAGGTGCGCAGGCGTGCTAATGCCAGGTCGTACAAATATGGGCTTTCATTCAGCCCAAGCGCCCAACCGTCGTCAATTTCCTCAAAATCAGGCGGGGGGCCTTCTATGATTGTTATTTTTTCGTCCATAGTGTCTATCCTATCAGGCTGAAAATAATACCACAATATTTCTTTCACAGTGTGCAAGAAGCCGAGCCGGGAAGAACTTCATATACAAAACATATATTCCGTTTACACGCTTCAAACATTCGGAATTTAGAATAAGGCTCATAAGTTGAAACCTTTTTATCAAAATTACTGGATACCAAACAGGAGGAACCAATGTCTCTTTATTATGCAGGACCTTACAATCGAATGATGGCAAACCGACGCATGTTTCATCGGTTGATGAACGATGCATGGAATGAGGTGCCAGCCCGAGTAGCATTCCCGATGGATGTGAAGGACGGAGAAGACGCCTATGAACTCGCCGCCCTCCTGCCCGGCGTCACTGCTGAGGATGTGAACATCCAGATTGTCAATGACGTGCTGACCATCCAGGGCGAAATGAAGGCTGATGTTGACGAAAACGAAACTTACCTGATGCGTGAACGTCCGGCCGGAAAATTCAGCCGGGGGATCCGGCTGCCGGAAGCGGTGGACTCTGCGAAGGTTGAAGCCAGTTTGAAGGATGGCGTCCTGACCCTGCGCATCCCGAAGGCAGAAGAAGCCAAACCGAAGACCATCAAGGTCATGGCGAAGTAATCCTCTCCCCGATTGGGTTAATTGGGACACAAAAGCTGCAGTGATGCAGCTTTTGTCGTTTTTCCTGGCAATCAATTCCGTTTATTTCCTCGCGGCCTTTGCCCTTTTATGAGCCTTTCTTACTTTTGATGTAAAATAATTCGGATGGATAAAGAAGTCCTTGCCCGGGTATTGACCGGGCTCCCTGTACCCGATTTCCGATATTTCAAAACCATTGGTTCAACCAATGATGAAGCTCTGACCTGGGCCGAGTCTGGTGCTGCGGACGGCTCTCTGGTAGTGGCTGACCAGCAGACCAAAGGCCGCGGGCGTCTGGGGCGAGTCTGGGTGACCAATCCGGGTGCAGCCCTGGCCTTCACCATCGTGGTCCGACCCAGCACGGTTGAGCAGAGTCAGGTGGCGTTGTTTTCTCCGCTCGCTGGCATGGCGATCTGTCAGGCACTGCTGGACCTTAATCTGCCGGCTAAGATCAAGTGGCCCAATGACGTGTTGCTGGCGCGCCGCAAGACCTGCGGCATCCTGGCGGAATCTTCGTGGCAGGGCAGCCTGCCGCAAGCAGTGGTGATTGGCATAGGAATTAATGTAGGACCCTCATCCGTACCGCCCACAGATATGGTGCAGTTCCCAGCGACCTGCGTGGAGCAACACACCAATCAACCTGTGGACCGTTGGAAACTGCTGCGCGAAGTGCTGACCGGATTTTTTACCTGGCGGGAGAGGCTGGGTACGGACGAGTTCTTCCGTACCTGGGAGGACAAGTTGGCCTTCAGAGGAGAAACGGTCTATCTATTAAACTCTGGGGGTGAAACGATCACCGGCACCCTGCTGGGAGTTGACGCTCAGGGCAGCCTGCGTATCCGCCAGGCGGACGGGATGGAAAAACGGGTTTCGGTGGGAGACGTCCACTTGAGGCCAGAAAGTAAACCAGGAGGTAATTAATGCTTGATGATCTGCGCAATTCTGCATCCCAATCTTTTCTAGAGGATTTTCCAGATGATAAGAATAGGGGAGGTGACGATCGCGGACCCTTGCTGATTTTTGGCATGACCGCGGCACAGCGGTTTTTGGTGGCCTTCCTGCTGTTAATCCTTGTCTGTACCGTTGGTACGCTGGTTTTAATCGCCTTTGGCAAGGTGGTCATCTAGGAACCTGATAGAAGGGCCTGGAAGACGGCTGCGTTTTTCGTCAGGATCTTATAGATGGAGCGTAAATTCTAGAACAGGCAGGTACATCCAATAATAAACACAACCGGGCATGGAGAATCCCATGCCCGGTTTTTTGTTCACAGAAGAAGTTTATTCTTCAACGATTTGATTCAAATCGGCGGCTGCGATACGTGCAAGGGATACAACCGAGTCGCCGCTGACCAGGTCCATGACGCGCACCCCGCGGGTGGCGCGGCCCGTCTGGCTGATATCCTTAACCTTCATACGGATGATCAGGCCGCTTGCGGAGATGAGCGTAACCTCGTCGTCTTCTTCGACCACGCGCGCTACTGCGATATGGCCGATCCGGTCTAGATTTTTTTGGTCGATGGTGAGCACGCCGCTGGTGGCGCGAGTCTTGATCGGGTAATCTTTCAACGGGGTGCGTTTCCCATAGCCCATATCGGTTACGACCAGCAGTTCGGCATCCGGTTTGACCACTTCCATCGAAGCGACCTTGTCGCCCCCCGTTAGTCGAATACCGTTCATGCCGGCTGCCGGACGACCCATCGGACGGATGGACGATTCGCCGAAGCGCAGTGCCTGACCTCTGGCTGTCACCAATATGATATCGTCCTTGCCGCTTGTCAGGCGTACCCACCCCAGTTTGTCGCCGGGCTCCAGGGTCATTGCAATCAGGCCAGACGGACGCACACTGGCAAACTCAGCCAGTGACACGCGCTTCACTTTGCCCTTGACCGTCGCCAGGGTGCAGTATGCCCCGTCGTTGAACTCAGGCACCGGTACGGCGGCAGTGATACTTTCATCCTGTGAAAGCGCCAGGACATTCTGAATGGAGATGCCGCGGTCCGTTCGGCCTGCATCCGGCAACTGGTAAACCTTCTCCGAATAAACCTTACCCTTGTCCGAGAAGAACAGCAGCGTGTGCAGCGTACGGGCTGGGATCACCATCATGACTTCATCTTCGTCCTTCAGGTTCTGCCCGGCAACGCCGCGCCCGCCGCGCGACTGGGTACGGAAAGTTTTTGCCGCCACGCGTTTGATATAACCCTTCTGCGTGATGTTGATTAATACATGCTCGTCGGCAACCAGGTCCTCTTCGCTGAAGCCTTCCTTGCCGTCGTGCATGATCTTGGTGCGGCGGTCATCACTGTATTTCTCGCTGATCTCATTCAGGTCGGTTTTGACCACTTCGAGGATTTTATGCGGCGAAGCCAGCAAATCCTCTAGATAGGCAATTCGTTCCAGGATTGATTGGTGTTCCTGCTCGATCTTCTGGCGTTCCAGAGCTGCCAGACGCCGCAGCTGCATATCCAGGATTGCCTGCGCCTGGATCTCGGTCAGGTTGAAGTTTGACATCAACCGGTCACGCGCGGTATCGACATCCTCAGATTCGCGGATGGTCTTGATGACTGCATCCAGGTTGTTGAGCGCAATCAGGTAACCATCCAGGATGTGGGCACGCGCACGGGCTTTGTTCAATTCAAATTGAGCGCGGCGAATGATGACCTGTTGGCGGTGATCGATGTAATGCTGCAGAGCGCGCTTGAGGGATAGCAGGCGCGGTTCGTTATCCACCAGCGCTAAAATGTGGGCGCCAAAGGTGGTCTGCAGCGGAGTGTACTTGTAAAGTTGATTAAGGACCTTTTTTGCCTGCGCACCGCGCTTAAGCTCAAGCACAATGCTCATGCCGCGCCGGTCAGACTCGTCACGCAGGTCCGAGATCATGTCCAGACGGCCTTCGCGTGCCAGCTCAGCGATGCGTTCGATCAGGCTGGTTTTGTTGATCTGATAAGGGATTTCAGTGATGATGATATTAAAGCGCCCGCCCTTGGCCTCTTCGATGTGGGCCTGACCGCGAACCACCAGCCTGCCCCGGCCGGTACTGTACATCTGCTTGATGGTTTCGGCACCCACGATAATGCCGCCGGTCGGGAAATCAGGGCCGGGCAGGAAGGTCATCAGGTCATCCACACTGACATCTTCCATATTATCGTAATGGTCAATCAGATAGCCAATGGCGTTGCACAACTCGCGCAGGTTATGCGGCGGGATGTTGGTCGCCATACCGACAGCAATACCCACAGAACCATTCAACAGCAAGTTGGGCAGCCGCGACGGGAGAACGGTGGGCTCTTGCAGCGAGCCGTCAAAGTTGTCGGAAAAATCAACGGTGTCCTTATCCAGGTCAGCCAGAATTTCTTCGGCAAGCTGACCAAGGCGTGCTTCGGTATAGCGCATGGCAGCCGGGGGATCGCCGTCGATGGAACCGAAGTTACCCTGTCCATCTATCAGGGGGTAGCGCATGGAGAAATCCTGAACCATACGCGCCATGGCATCATAAACCGCTACATCCCCATGCGGATGATACTTGCCGAGCACCTCACCGACGATGCGGGCAGATTTTTTGTAGGCGGAATTGGAGCGCATTCCCAGTTCGGACATGGCAAACAGGATGCGCCGGTGGACTGGTTTCAAACCGTCGCGGGCATCCGGCAGCGCACGTGCCACGATCACGCTCATGGCGTAATCGAGGAAGGCTTCACGCATTTGGCCGTCTATATCAACGTTCTGTACCGAACCGATTTCCATGGAAATTTCCTTCTATGCTTTGTTCATAACCTTTCAATTATACCAAACCTGACCGTAAAACACCCGTGCCGCGCCATGTTTTAGGGATATCCGTGATCCTTGAAGGCGAACCAGGCTGGGGCGTGATCCTTAAAGGTTGGGGCATTTTAGGGGATTGTTGTCAGTTATAATTTATGCGTATGAGCATCATTCCTCGCTGCGCTGCCCTGATTACCCTGCTGACTCTTGCGGCAGCCTGCAGTGCTGCCAGCGGTGATCCGCAATCCCCGTCTTCTTCGGATTACATTCAGAATAAAGGTTCGGACACCATCGTCAACCTTGGACTGGCCTGGGCCGAGGAATACCAGAACGTCCGGCCGGATGTGCAAATCTCTGTGACCGGCGGCGGTTCCGGCACAGGTATTACTGCCTTAATCAGCGGCACCGTGGACATTGCCAGTGCATCCCGTAAGATCAAGGACGAAGAAATTTCCGCCGCTGAGGCAAACGGCATTGAACCAGTCGAGACGATCATCGCGCGTGATGCGATCGCGGTCATCGTCAATCCGGAGAATCCGATCACTGAATTGTCGTTGGAACAGGTCGCGCGTATATACCGCGGCGAGGTCGAGAATTGGTCGGAGCTGGGCGGTGATGACCGCCCCATTGTTAAACTCTCCAGAGAGACCAATTCCGGAACACATGTCTATTTCCTGGAGGAGGTTGTCAGGCTCGGCGATCCAGAAAACAAAGAAATCTTTTCTGCGGACACACTGCTGCTGCCGTCCTCTGAAGGAATCATTGCTGAGGTAACGGATAACCCGAATGCTATCGGATATGATGGATTGGGATATGTGACCGACGACGTCAAAGTAATCGCGATAGCGCGGACTGCCGATCAACCTTTTGTGCTTCCCTCTGTGGAAACGGTCAATAGCGGGACATATCCCATCTCACGCGACCTGTATATGTACACCCGGGCGGATGCCTTGCAGGCGGTCCATGATTACCTGAATTGGATCTTATCGGCGGATGCGCAGGAAATTGTCACCCGGTTGGGTTTTGTTCCGATACTCACCGGGACTGCGTCGGATTAGGCGAACACAAGCATGGAAACCGCGAAGAACGAACGATGGATCACAATCATTATCAGGGTGTCTGGTTACTCCAGCATCCTTTTTGTGAGCCTGATCCTGTTCTTCCTGGCACGTGAGGGATTTCCGGCTCTGGGGGACGTGCCCTTCAAGGATTTATTCGGCACCCGCTGGTATCCGATCGAAGATTATTTTGGGATCTGGCCGCTGGTTTTCGGTTCGGTGCTGGTGACGGCTGGAGCGCTGCTGATTGGAATTCCCTTTGGCATCGGTACGGCTGTTTACCTATCGGAGCTTGCGCCTGCCTGGATCAAAAACCTGCTCAAACCGATCATTGAAATTCTGGCAGGCCTCCCATCGGTGGTTTTGGGCTTTCTGGGTATCCAGGTGGCCATCCCCTTCTTCCGGGAGACGTTCGGGCTGCCCACAGGTCTGACTGCCTTCACCGGCGCTGTTCTGCTGGGGTTTATCTCCATCCCGACCATTGTGTCGATTGCGGAAGACGCATTGAACACCGTCCCTGCCTCGTACCGTCACGGAGCCCTCGCGCTCGGGGCCAATCAATGGCAAACCATCTGGGGCGTCACCATACCGTCGGCAAAATCCGGCTTATTAACTGCGGTCATGCTGGGGATTGGACGCACCATTGGAGAGACCATGGCAGTGATGATGGTCACCGGCAACGCACCGGTAATGCCAACCAGTTGGAATGCCCTCTTCTTGCCGGCACGCACCATGACCGCCACCATCGCTTCCGAAATGGGTGAGGTGGCAACCGGTTCCGCCCATTATCACGTCCTGTTCTTTATCGGGATTGTTTTGTTTGCGATTTCCCTTGTCGTCAATGTGGTTGCTTCCTCGGTATCGTTGAAGAGCCGAAAGCGCACTGAACGGCTCCTGTCTTGATCGGAAATGGTTAATGGATAACCCTAACACCGCGAAGATCTCACGCCGGAAAGCCATGCTCGGTATCAACCTGCTGCGCTTGATCACGCTGCTGACGGCTTTACCCGTGATCGGGATCATCATCTACATTATTATCCGCGGCGCTCCGGCAATCAGTTGGGAGTTTATCAGTGCCATGCCGCGCGACGGCATGCGCGCCGGCGGCATCCTGCCAGCCATCCTGGGCACTTTTTATTTGACCATTGGAACTGCCGTGTTTTCAGTCCCGCTAGGTGTGGCTGCCGGGATTTACATCGCGGAGTATGCGCCGGATAATCGGTTAACCCGCCTGGTGCGCATTGCGATTATCAATCTTTCCGGGATCCCATCCGTGGTGTATGGATTATTCGGGCTGGGTCTGTTTGTGCTGTTCCTGAAATTCGGCACCAGTATTCTCTCAGCCTCGCTGACTCTGGCCATTATGACACTGCCGGTCATCATCAGCACCACCGAAGAGGCTTTGCGCCAGGTCCCTAACACATTCCGCGTGGTCAGTACCTCGCTGGGGGCAACACGCTGGCAGACCATCCAGCGTATCACCCTGCCGCAAGCCATGCCCGGGGTGATCACTGGCGTGATCCTGGGGCTGGAGCGTGCAGCTGGAGAAACCGCTCCAATCATGTTCACCGGTGCTGCCTTCTTCCTGCCGCTGCTGCCGCAATCCCCGCTGGATGCCACCATGGCGCTGCCGTACCACATTTTTGTCATTTCAACATCCGTGCCGGGTATGCCGGTAGAAATCCAATACGGCACCGTGCTGGTGCTGCTGGTCTTCGTGCTGGGCATGAACCTGATTGCCACCCTCATTCGTAACCGGGCGCGTGCCCGCCGGCAGTGGTGAGATCATGACTGTTAAAATCGCTGTCAAAGACCTGACACTGATGTACTCGGACGGTGTGGAAAGCCTGCACAGTGTTTCGCTGGATATTGTAGAGAACGCGGTCAATGTGCTGTTTGGCCCGGCAGGCGGGGGAAAATCGACGCTGCTGCGGGCCCTCAACCGCTTGAATGACCTGGCAGATGTCTCTCAGGCGCAGGGTACGGTTCTCCTCAACGGGGTTAATATCCTCGATCCGGAGACGGATGTAATTGAGCTGCGGCGTAAAGTGGGCATGGTTTTCTCGCGCCCAGCACCGCTGCCGCTATCGATTTATGAGAATGTGATTTATGGGCTGCGGCTGATGGGGGAACGCCGAAAGACCATTTTGGACCAGAAGGTCGAGCAGGCACTGCGTCTGGCTGTATTGTGGGATGAGGTGTACGACCGGCTGGATGCGCCTGGCACTGCCATCTCTGGCGGGCAGCAGCAGCGGCTGTGCATCGCCCGCGTGCTGGCGCTGGAACCGGAAGTCATCATGTTGGACGAGCCCACCTCAGCGCTCGACCCCGTTTCCACCGCGAAAATCGAGGGCATGCTGGCCGAGTTAAAGGAGCGCTTTACCATCATCCTGGTGCCGCACAACGTTCAGCAGGCTGCGCGCACGGCGGACTACGCCGCCTTTTTCTTGCAGGGCCGGTTGGTGGAATACGCTCCCGGCAAACAATTGTTCCTTAATCCCAAGGAAACCGAAACGCAGGATTATGTAACCGGGCGTTTCGGATAGAGGGGTATTCTCAGGCGTCGATTGCCTTCAGATCGATGAATTGGCGTGCAAACCCGACCAGGCGGTAGACGTCCATAAAATTGGTCACCAGACCCACTGAAACCCGCACCGCGCCGGTGCTTTTGTCGTCGATGCAGCGGCGGAAATCTTCATATTCCATGCTCGGATGATCCCTGAAACAGGTGGTCAGCTCGCCTGCCGTCAGCCCTAGCGCCAGCTCGCCGCCGCCCGGGTTGCAGAAGCAGCCGGTGCGGATGGAGATCTTCTCGCGATTGGCTCGCTCCTCGACGCGCAGGTGATCGATGAAGTGACCGTTCGGGTCAAAAAAATTCATGGTGATGGTGCCGCCGCGCATGGCGGTCTCTTCCGGGCCGTAAATCTTGACCACCGGCAGACCGTTGCTGTGTTTGAGGCTGGAAAGCTGCTCGAGCAGCCAGCCGGTCAGACAGGTCACGCGGGTATGGATGGTGTCATAGCTGATGCGGCTGATATGGTTCAACCCGATTTCGACTGCGGGCAGGGTCAGATAGTTCAATGTGCCGTCCTCGAAGCCCTCCGCGCCGTGATGCAGGAAGTAGCGGTCCCCCTGGACCGATGCTACCGTGATGGTGCCGCCCGCGAACCAGGGGCGGTGCAGCCTGGCCAGAGCGCTGCGGCGTGCCAGCAAGGCGCCAATGCCGGTGGGATAACCAAAGATTTTGTAGAATGACAGAACGACGAAGTCGGGGTGGATGCCGGAAAGGTCCAGGCGATTGGTAGGCGCAAAGGCCGCCGCATCCAGCAGCACATCCCACCCCTTGTCCTGCGCCTGCTCAATCCAGGCCAGATCATGCTGGACGCCGGAGAAATTGGACTGAGCCGGGTAAGCGAACAGGTTGTGGGCGGCAGGGTCTGCCCGTTCCAGCAGCCCGGCCAGCTTTTCCGCGTCGATGCGCATGGCTGGCGGGATAACGGGAGCGTAGATGATGGACGCACCTTTGACGCGGGCAAATTCACGGATCCCGTTGACCGAATTGTGGTTGTCAAAGGTCAGCAGATACTGCGCCCCAGGTGCGAAGGGATAGGATTCGCCCACCAGCTTCAGTGCGCCGGAGGCGTTCTGGGTGAAAATGCAAACATACTCCTCGGGCGAGGCGTTGAAAAAGTGCAGCACGGCGGCACGGGCTGACTCAACCCAGCGGGTCATGGCCTGAGAGGTGGGATTGGTCGAGTGCGGGTTGCCAAAGACGCTGCTGTTCAGCAGATCGAGATGCGATTGGACCTGCCTTTCGGAATACAGGCTGCCGCCGGTGTAATCCAGGTACACGTGGCCCTCACGGTCGATGCGGCTGTATTCCCGGGCACGCAGCTCATCCACGGCTGAGGTCTTTTGGTAAGCGGGATACGCATTAAGGAATTGTTGATAACAACCCGAGAGTTGGGCATCCGGTATCTCATGCGACTTGACTTGTTTTTTAGGCATCCAGCGCTCCTGAAAGTCAACCAAACGCAATGAGTAAATTATGACACACTTTCTGCCAACAGGCCGTGGTTGGAGATTTGGGTTCCGATTTTGGAAATCTTGCCATGCATGCAGGCTGATGTTATAATTTTGGGTCTCAGGGCGCGTAGCTCAGTTGGTTAGAGCGCACGGTTCACATCCGTGAGGTTCGGGGGTTCGAGCCCCTCCGCGCCCACAAATTAGGCAAAAGTCACATCCGTGTCCCCCGAAGGGGATGTTAAGGTTCGGGGGTCCCTATTGAAGGGATGATATTCGAGCCTCCGCGCCCACAAATTAGGCAAAAGTCACATCCGTGTCCCTCGCGCAGCATCCTGCAAGGACGTGGAGGGGATTTTAAGGTTCGGGGGTGCCTCACGCAGCACCCTGGTGGAAAGGCTTATCTCAGGGCTGAACGGTGTCCTGCGGATTCAATCACAGCGTGGACGTGGAGCCGGGGGTGGTAAACAGCATAAAAACCGCTATTCTTGATATTGTGTATTGACAATTTATACGTACTCTTACCTAAGTAGTAGTACTTAAAAAGACTACGTATTGTCACAAATATTGGTTTTTGGTCGTAAAAACGTTGGGATTAAGTTGACTTATAATGTGAAATTTCATACAATATATCTGTAATCCAAGACCGGATTTACCGTACGCTTATAAGAGACAACTGAATACGAAGGGGAGGCGTTGATCCTTCAGCGTAAACTGGTCGCTACCTGCACCTTGGGGGCGCTGGAGAGGAGCCAATTAGCGAAACCGGCCCGAAACTGCATCGGCCGGTTTGTGTTTTTAAACTGCTATACGCATTGAATTGTAAACCGGGGTAAGTCTGCCAGGGGAGGGGATTTATTACGGAATCAATGACGAAAGTAAAGGAAGAGGGGAAGACGCCTTAAGGGCGCTTGTTGTGTTTAAGCCTCAAACGCAGAAGAAATCATCAATTTGTTATTAAACCTGGGGCAAATAAGAGATGCATATCCTTGGGAGGGAAAAATGCACACAAAAACGTTACGCAAACTTTCAAGTCTGATTAATATCATCGTCATTTTGTCGATGATGCTGATTGGGCCGTTCAATATGCAGACAGTGCAGGCGAACACCTGGACTCAACCTCCAGATATCCCGCCAGGCGAAACGATCCTCATCCTGGGGGACAACAATGACACAGACTTAACCCATAGTTGGGTGGCAGATGAAATTGTTGAGGTAGTAGCCACTGGACCCGAGCCCTATTATTACAGTGATGCTACAACAACCTGTTATGCAACCGTGGCAGCTGACGGATCCTGGCAATGTCCTATTACACTGCCGAGTGACCCTATTATTTCGGTAGGCATTTGGAC
>CAYPJS010000135.1:0-21848 GCA_964411135.1 uncultured Anaerolinea sp. | reverse complement strand
GTTGAACTGGATGTGCGTCTCACCGCAGATGGCGTGCCGGTCGTCTTCCATTACTATTACCTGGAAATGTGCACCACGGCTGCGGGGCCGATCTTTAACTTTAGCCTGGAGCAGCTGCGACCGGTGCAGGTGTTCTGCAGGCAGAACCCGGCAGTCATGCCCGGCCGCATCTCGACCCTGGTGGAAGTTCTGGAAGCGATTGGCGGCAGAATCGGACTGGAGATCGAGATCAAGGGGCCGGAGCCTGAAGCGCCGGGAATCATCGGCAGGGTGCTGCGCGATTTCAAGGCCCTGTGGCAGGACATTGAGGTCACCTCGTATGAACCGGCGCTGCTGCTGGCGATCCGCGAGGTTTGTCAGGGCATAACGGTTGACCTGCTGTTCCCGCGCTCAGAACCCTGGATGAAACTGGATGTGGCTGCTTACCAGGCAGCCCAGCACGCCCGGCTGGCGCAAGCACGCGCGGTGCATTTGCATCCCGGTCAGCTGACCGAGGAGGTGGTGCGCAGTGTCCGAGGTCGCGGGATTGAGATCCATGCCTGGGATGTGAACGACGAAACTGCACTTAAGCTGACCAGCTATTTGGGCATTCCGCGCATCTGCACCGACCGTTTCCTGCAGGCGAAGGCATTCCGTGAACGGACCGGCTAACCCCCTGGTTTCCCGGTATTCACCCACACCGTCATGCTGGACGGTCCGCGATTGCCCCAGCGGAAATAGGGGATAAACGTAAGCGGCGTGCCGTCCATGGCGTGCGCCTTTAATTTGACCACCCCGCCCAGCAGCGCAGGGTCAAAATCCGGTTCCAGGGTTTGCGCATCGAGCACGGCGTTGAAAATGTCCACCCCGGGATTATCGACGGATTCCAGACAGTACACCAGCGGCCCACGTGTAACAGCAGCCATGCCGCGCGAACCTTTGACGCGCGGATGGGCGCGAAGCAGGCGGACCGGCATATCGAATTCGATCTCCATCCGGTCGGCGGGCAGCCAGCTGCGCGTGATGTGCACAAAAACCGACTGGCGCGGGTCATACCCCGATGCGGTGGGCTCGAGCACGTCGGCAGGTGCCGGCGGCTGAAGGGTTTCGATGCCGTTGATCGAGATGCGCATATGCCCGGCCCAGGACGGCCTGCGCAGACGCAGGGTGAAGGCGGCATCCACACCGCGGCTCAGGTGCATGTCCAGCAATTTGAGGGTTACCCGTCCCTGCCAGGGAAGCTCGCAGTGCATTTCCACGCTGACGGCTGCCTCGCTGCCATCCAGCGGCAGGATTTCATCCACCAGCTGGCTGCTGATGTACTGATGTACCGTCAGCTGGCCTGGGTCAACGGAATAGATATACTTTCCCAGGTCGGCCCAGGTGCGCGACAGGTTGGACGGGCAGCAGGGAACCGCGAACCAGGGCTGGCGGGTGAGCGCCGCACGGCAGGCCAGGGGGTTGTTGTACAGGTAGGTGCGGCCGTCGAGGCCAAATCCGACGGCTGCGGCGTTGTACAACTGCCACTCGAAAAGATCGCTGTATTGGGCCTTCCCGTCCAGCTGTGCCATCTCCCAGTTCCAGAACAGGCTGCCCAGGGCGGCGCAGGTCTCGGCATAGGCATAATCGGGATCTAGCTCGTAGTCGCGTCCGAAGCCCTCCAGACCGGGCAGGCTGCCAATGCCGCCGGTGACGTACATACGGCGGGTGATCATGCGCTGCCAGGCCTGCTCCAGTGTGGGCAGCAGCGAACGCTCGCCGGTTTCACGCATCAGCATGGCGGCGGCAGTTTGCAGGTAGGCAAAGCGCACCGCATGCCCCACCGGCACGGTCTGGTGGCGGAGCGGAGCGTGCTGCTGGAAATATTTGCCGCTCAGTGCACTGGCATACCAGCGCAGGTTGGTGAAGCGCGGCTTTTTGGTCTTATTCCCGGGTGGCAGCCTATAGGGTTTGGTCTCGGGGTGGGATATCAGGTAATTGGCCCTGCGCTGTTCCACAATTTTGCTACGGCGGCCAACCTGCAGGTTCTGGCGCGCAACAGAGAGGGCAAAGCCACGGCTGCGCCCGCGCTGCTCAAGGAACTGACGCGCCAGAGCCAGGTAGGCGGTGTCGTTTGGGGTGACGGCATGCAGGCGCAGCAGGGCGATCTCGATTTCCTCGTGGCCTGGGGTGTGGTCAGGACCTTCCCCGCGGAAATCCGTCACGATGCGGTCCGCAGCGAGCCGGGCAGTCTGCAGCAGGTCGCTGCGCCCGGTGGCTTCGTAATGCGACACGCCCGCCTCGATCAAATGACCGTGGCAGTACAATTCGTGCTCGATCTGAAGATTCTGCCAGCGCGTGTCAGGGAAAAAGATCTGGTTGTAGGTGAATAAATAGCCGTCGGGCTGCTGGGCCTGCACCAACAAGAGGATGAAACCGTCCATCAGGGCTGAAAGACGCGGGTCTGGCCGTTCTGCCCAGATGCGGGCAGCGGCATCCAGCCATTTGTAGGCATCCGAGTCGGCAAAGAACCAGCCTTCTCGCAGCCCTGTGCTTACTCCCGCAGCGATGCGGAAGTTGTTGATGCAGCCGGATGCCTCAAGCTGCTGCCATTGATGGAAAATCGCCTGGCTGGCATTGACCTCCAACTGGTCGTGCCAGAAATCAGCCTGGATGACTGCCCGTGTCATGCGTTTTACCTCGCAGGAAGGCCAGCGGGATCAAGCCGAGCAGTGCCACCAGCGATCCGACCTGGAAGATAATGGGCACCGGGATAAAGCCAGTCTCACCGTTGGACACAGTCGGGATGCCGAAGCTGCGGATTAAAGCCGAGCCGATCGCCGGACCAATCACCATGGGGATGGCGATCCAGAAGATCATGCGAATTCCCAGGAACTTGCCGCGGTTTTGCTCGGGCAGCAGGTCCTTCAGCCACGAGACGGAGGCGATGGATACTGCGACGGCGAATCCCTGCCAGAGGAAACCGGCAGCAGCCAGGAATCCCAGGCTCTTGCCTAAAGAGAGCAGAATGCCGCCCAGACTGCTGATCACCTGGGCGATGCCCATCATGGCGCGCTTGTTCCAGCGGTCAGCCAGGATGCCGAAGGGCAGCGCAACCAGCGCACTACCGACCATGACTGCCCCGCCGATAATGCTGAATTCAGTTTTGCTCACCCCCACATAGTTTTCGAGGTAAACGATCATGTACGGGAAGGAGACCTGCATGCCGATGCTGGTGATCATGATGAAGAGCAGCAGGATGAACAGCTTGCGGTTGCTGCGCAGCGTTTCCAGGCTGAACAGACTGGTGAATTCGGTCCAGAACGAGCGGTGCGGTCCAGCCGGTTCAGGCGGGGGCACGTCCTTGAGCAGGCTGCCCGCCACAAGACCGACCAGCAGCACGATCCCTCCCAACACGTAGAAAAAGGTAAAGTAGCCGACGTTGTCAATCAGAATGCCGGCGGCAACCATGGAGATAATCTGGGCGATAAAAACGCTCAGATTGAGCACACCTTCCACGCGACCGCGCTGGTCGGTGGTGGCGATATCGGTTGTCCAGGCGTTGAAGGCTGCATCATTGGCGGTTGAGCCAAAAAAGGTCATAACCGCGTCCGCAATGACCACCATCACCACCGCCAGGCCGGTGAGCTTGATATAGGCGACTGTTGGGAAGAGGATGGTCGAAAGACCCCAGAGGGTATAGCCGAACAGAATGAAGGGGCGCCGTCTGCCCAGTCTGGAGCGGGTGCGGTCACTGAGGGTACCCATGATCAAGGTGGTCAGCGTGGCGGTAATGGCACTGGCAGCCACCATCCAGGCTACCGGACGCGGGTCAGGGGTGATGGTGTCGAACACAAATGTGTTGAACCAGGAGTTTTCCACCGCCCAGGCGATCTGACCGGTAATGGCCAGGGCTGCCATAATCGCCCAGGTGCGCGCGTTGATGCGGGAGCGTGTCGAATCATCCATAATATTATGCTTTCTGCCGGGAAATTGAGGGAATGATGCTAATCTTACAATAAATAGTTGTTTCATGCCTGCCTTCAGATAGAGGATATCCAGGAAAGGTGTAAGATCGTATAAAGATCCGAATTGGGGCAGGTTTTAGCCGGTTGCCGGGTGAGGTGGCTATGACAGGGTATTGGGTTTACGTCGTCTTGACGGTTGTCATTCTGGCAGCACTGGTTTTACTGATGCTGCGCATGCGCGGTAAAGGGAAAAGCAGCCGCCTATCGCCGCTCATGGGGCTGGCTTTCGCCTGCTTTATGGCAGGTCTGATCCTGGCAGATCAACGCTGGCTGAGCTACGGATTCCTCGGTGCAGGGGTGGTACTGGCAGGGATTGATATGCTTCGGCGTAAATAGCAGGGATTTTAATTGCCTGATCCAGCCCATCATGCAACCCTGTCTCAACAAGCGGGCAGCATACAATAAACCAGGCAGAGTTTCTTTTATATTCGCCCTTTAGCTGAAGCCTGGACACCTCGCAGAAATTGTTCCAATTTGATTGGTTAAAACCTGTCCTTGCAGCGGGGCTGGTCCTGACGTATGATGAAACAGGGTCTTTTTTGTCGGGGAATGCTGAGCCTGATATTACTCCCAAAATATCCGTCCCAAAAAGGGGGGATCCGGCCCGCGAGTTTATAAGCGAATCCAACCATGAACCAGTTTGAAATTCTGTTTGTCGTCTTCGCATTTCTTTTTCAAATTGTGTTGATCCTCCATTTTGCAATGCGCAAATGGTATTTTGACCTTGCTATCCGGCGCGGATGGATTGTGTATGCGCTGAGCCTGCCAGCGGTTGCGCTCAGTCTGTATTTTCTGCTGAATAACCAGCCGTGGGATTACTGGGCGGCGGGTTTCCTTTTTCTTGCCTGGGCTGCATTTGGCTATTTGGTAGAGTACAAATTACGGATTGAGTTTCGCTTGCCGCCGCGCTGGGGGATTCTGGTGCCCTACCTCATGCTGTATCTCTCCACCGTGATGTTTTACTGGTGGCCGCTGGCTAATATCCACAAGCCGTTGTGGAATATCTATTTGGTATTGTTCATCATCGCAAGCGGGTTGAATATTACATCTCATAAGAAACAATCTTCCTTACCGCAAAGATAGTCCCCTTTTATTTCAGGAGCATTATGAATTCACAGCCAGAGTTTTTGTTTCTTGCCATTGGCGTCTCATCGGTTCTCATTTGGCTGTTTATTGTGATCGGCCGTACCGGCGATGAAAAACGGGTCACACCGCTCATCGGTGCGGCTATTGTCCTGATCGTCGCGGGACTATTCTTTAGAGACCTGCGATGGCTGGGTTACAGCCTGATTGCGGCAGGATTGGTGCTGATGGGTTTTGCTGCGCTCAGGCGGCGGCCGAAATAATTTTTTTTCCCTTTAGGCTGTCACACGGCGGCGGAATGGTGAAATCAGCTACAGCAGACGCAGGATGCGACAGAATAATATTCCATGCGCATTTTGGCCTGGATGCCATCGAGTATATGGCTGTGGATGTGATGCTTGGAGGAAAAGAGACACCCGGCGTCATGGCGGCGATGTGCGTTCATCAGGACAACTGGCAGACCGCTGCGGCATCCATTGGAGGTTACCTTCCCATACGTGACGGGCGAAAAAGCGCTGCCCTGAAGTAAATTTCCTGCTCGGAAAGCGCGCCATTCATCATGTTTTCTGGCTGCGAGACAGTGATGGAATCACAACAATACCGCATTGAATTGTGACATTTTTCACCTGTAAAATAGGAACTCAAAATATAAAATAAGGATATCTGTTGCGATTTTCTTCAGTCCGGCCGGTGACGATGGCTTACCGTCAATGCTGATGAAACCAATCCAACGACCTCTATTCGCCGCGAAGGATATTGAGCATGGGTGAAGAATCGATCGCAATCCTTTCGGATAGCACCTGCGACATTCCACAAGCGTTGGTCGAGCGCTACAACATCCAGATCATCCCCCAGATCATCATCTGGGGAGACAGGCAGTACCGTGACCGGGTGGATTTGCAGCCCGACACATTCTATAAGCGTTTGCAAACTGATCCGGTTCGACCTACATCCTCCCAGCCGTCAGCAGCTGATTTCAAAGAAGCCTACGAGCAGGCAGCCAGCCGCGGCGCAAAGGAGATCATCATGTTGACCGTGAGCAGCGCTATGAGCGGCACTTATCAGATGGCGCTGAACGCTGCCCGATTGATCAATATTCCGGTGCATGTGGTCGACGGCAAGGGACCCACCATGAGTCTGGGTTTCCAGGTATTAGCCGCAGCCCGTGCGGTTCAGGCTGGTCTGGATGTGAACGCTGTGCTCGAAAAAATCAATGACGTACGGCAGCGCATGGTCCAGCTGGTTGCGATGGATACGCTGGAGTATCTGCAGAAAGGCGGACGCATTGGGGGAGCGGTCAAATGGGTTGGAGGGCTGCTGCAGGTCAAGCCGCTGGTTGCCATCAATCATCACACCGGGTTGGTGGAACCCGCCAGCCTGGCGCGCTCGCATAAACCGCTGGTGGAAATGCTGTATAACAAGTTCTTCGAACGCCTGACTGGGGCAAAGGAACTGCATATTGCAGTGCTGCATGGTAATGCGCTTGCGGAAGCCGAGGTTTTGGCGGGGCGTATCCGTGAAGAATTCAATCCGGTTGAACTGCTTATCAACACCACGGGACCCGTGCTGGGGATCAATACCGGACCGGGTGCATTAGCGCTGTGTGGTTATGCCGAGGGGTAATCGAAACGATTAACCCGCCCGGGCCGCAGTGAGAGGGTTAAAAACTTGAAGCAGGCGCAGAAAACCTGCGGCAGATGGTTTCAGATGGTTCTCGGTTAATCTGCGACCGTGAAGCGGTACTGGATTGCCTGGTTGAATTGATAATGCCCCCGGTACTGTTCGGGCAGCAGCTCAGCGATTTTGTACATGATCTCATCAGTGGCAGCCTGGCGCTCCTCGCGTGAGGGCAGCTCGCCATTGAACTCCAGCCGAAATGGCTCGCCAATTTCCAGGTGGAAATCCGTCTTGCGCAGCCGTTTCAGGTTTTCCCAGAAATCCTCATAACCATGCATGGCAACCGGCAGCACTGGTACCCCGCTGCGCATGATCATAGCTACCACGCCGGACTTGCCTGGAAGCAGCTTACCGTCCTTACTGCGCGTTCCTTCGGGGAAGACCACCAGGATTTTACCGGCTTGCAGGGCCTCTTGAGCCTTTCTGAACGCTTCCCGGTCGATCGAATCCCGGTCAATGGAAATGACCCCCCACAGGTTGAACAGGTAATTGAAAAGCGGGTTATTCCAACTTTCCTTCTTGGCAACCCCGATAAAATTTGGATCGTCAATATGCGGGATGAGCAGCGGTGCCTCGAGGAAATTGATGTGGTTGCAGACGATGATCAACGGCCCGCGGTGCGGAATTGCGTCAATCTCCCGGCGGTCAATGCGGCAAACTGTGCGGAAGACCAGCCGCAGGAAGCGGTTTACCAGCTTGAACTGCCAGTTCACGCCGGCTCCCCGGACTGGGTCACGACATCGAGCGCGCTGGCATGCAGCTCAATCATCAGTTCTTGACCGGCGGTACAGATGGTTTCGCCGTCACCATGCGCCGGGATGCTGCCCTCGATGGCACGCACGTGAATGCGTTTCGCCTGTGTCATCTGGACAAGCGGGTGTTCACCCTGCCTGCCGCTAAAGAATTTAACAGCCACTGAAAGAATGGCAATCTGGGGTATGTTCCCGGCAAGGCACAGGTCAAAGATTCCGTCTGAAGGGTTGCCATTCGGTGCCATATAGAAAGATCCGCCCATCCGCCGCCCGTTCATAATGGACGCCATCAGGAACGGCTGACGCAGGGTCACATCGTCCATGACAATTTCATAAACGGGGGGTTTATTGTACAGAAAAATGGTTTTAACCAACGCTACCAGGTATGAAGCAGCCCCTTGCAGCCAGGTGATTTTGGCAGCCTCGAAACCTACCACGGTGTCGAACCCAAGGCCAACTCCATTGGCAAAATACCGCCCATCCGGGTAATCGCCGCCCACGAAGTGACCAATGTCAATTCTACGGGTAGCCTGGCGGGCAAGTACAGCTATCGCGGCAGGAATATCTTGCGGAATACCCACTCCGTAGGCAAAGTCGTTGCCGCGCCCGACTGGAAGCACGCCCAGCGCAGGCCGAATATCGCCGTCAACCTTCGCGCGCATCAGCCCGTTGACCACCTCGTTGACCGTGCCATCGCCCCCTGCAGCAACGACCAATCCGTAGCCTTGCTCAGCAGCCCGCTGTGCCAGGTTAATGGCGTCGCCAACCTGGTTGGTGTGTACCAGCTCATATTCGATGCCTGCCTGTTTGAGCAGTTCTTTTACATGCGGCAGATCCTTGGCAGCCTTCCCTTTTGCAGCTGTCAGGTTATAAATAATAAGTGTTTTGAGGGCCAAGCGCTAACTCCAGTAGTAATTAAAAGTTTAAACCCCGACCGCAATGGTCAGGTTCGATTGTCAAGCAGAAAGTATTCCCAATTGAAACCCATTACACAGAATGGTCAATTTTACCGCGAATAGTGGTAATCGAACGAAATTAGTGCTGAGCACAAAATATTGAATGTGCGTTTGGAGCAATCCTCGTGTACAATTTTTGATATGAACAATTCGGATCTGGTCAAAAAATTTGACCTGGTGATCTTTGATTTTGACGGCACCCTGGCTGATAGTTACCCCTGGTTTTTGTCGGTATTTGATGAGATCGCCCAGCGGTTTCAACTGCCGCGTCTGGAGCGGGCTGAACTCGACCAGTTGCGCAAGGTGGATATTCACCGCATCTCCAGCGAGTTCAACGTACCCTTCTGGAAAATGATCCAAATTGGGGGGCATTTGAAGAAAATGATGGCCAGCCAAATCGACAAAGTACGCCTGGTGGAGGGCATGCAGACGGTCATCGATGCGCTGCATGCAGCACAGATCCGCATGGCGGTGGTTTCCTCGAATGCCGAGGAAAACATTCGCAGCGTGCTCGGGGCGCACAACGCCGGCTTGTTCGAGGTGTACGAGTGCGGCGTCTCGATGTTTGGAAAAAAAGCGAAATTCGAGAAAGTGTTAAAAAAGATGGGGATCCAGGCGGAGCGGGCTTTGTGTCTGGGGGACGAGTTGCGCGATTTAAGATCTGCGCGGCAGGCCGGCATCGCTTTTGGAGCGGTAACCTGGGGATACACCGACCGCTCCATGCTCGAAAAACACACTCCGGACGCAGTATTTAGCAGCCCGGAACAGATATTGGAATTGGTGAGCTGAGTTTTGGGGGGAAGTAGCCCGGCGCAGCACGGAGGGCTATGACGATCTTAACCGCAATTCAGGCCGATATTACCACCCTCAAGGTGGATGCTGTCGTCAATGCTGCCAACCCCACGCTCTTGGGCGGCAGCGGAGTGGACGGTGCCATTCACCGGGCTGCCGGGCCTAAACTGTTGGAGGAATGCCGCGGTCTGGGCGGCTGCCCGACCGGCGAGGCTCGGGTGACCAGCGGTTACAACCTGCCCGCGCGCTATGTGATTCATACAGTGGGTCCTGTCTGGCGCGGCGGCGGATACGGCGAGCCGGAAAAACTGGCATCCTGCTACCAGTGGTCGCTGGCGATTGCGGATGAGTTAAAGCTGGAGACCATTGCTTTCCCTTCGATCAGCACGGGGGTCTACGGATATCCCATTCGTTTGGCGTCCAGGGTGGCAGTCAGCAGCGTGCTGGAATTCATGGCAAAGGATACCGTGCTGCGGGAGGTGATCTTTTGCTGCTTTTCCTTGACGGATTTACTGATTTACCGGGTTGCACTCCGGAGAATGTGGAAAATTTAGGCGGATCGACCTCCACCAACATGCTCGCCATCACGCCATGGATAAGGTGAACCGAAAAAGGGCGCTACACCGCATTGCTGCATCCGGCGGTGCGAAAACCGTCAAGTCCACCGCCGCAGTTTAAGGCGTGGCGCTGGGGAAGGGTGTGCGGGTGGGCAGGGCTGCGGTATCGATGCTGTATACTGTCAAGTCCGAGAAGCTGACCGTCACCGGTGTCAATCCGCTGGCGCGTGCATACACACCGATCAGGCCGCTGGTATAGAGCGGTTCACGGGCAGTGAATATCTCGACGCCTCCCACATAGAACCGCATCTCGTTCCCTGCCATCCATACCCCGAGGCGGTGGTTAACTGGAGAACCGGGGATGATAAAAGAACTGAACACCCAGTCTTCGACCAGCGAAGCATTGAAATCCTTGACGCGTTCCAAACGGGTCTGCCCATCGCAGGAGATGACCCAGCGGTATCCGTAACCTTCGCCGCCTGAGCGCAGAAACAACCCAAACTGGTCGCTTCCGCGGCAAAGGCTGGGACTGGCAGTAATCTCCAGATAGAAATCCTTCAATTCCGGTTCGCTGCGCAGGCTGACCAGGTATCCCTTCTCTGCTGAGACTGCCAGGGTGAAGCGGTTCTTGCCGTAACTGGCAGCGCCGATGGTATTGCGGTACGACGACCAGAATTCCTGGCCGCTAAAGTTATCTTCCAGGATCAGGCTGCCCAGGTACAAATTGGGTGTAGCCGTGGGTGTGACCACCGCGGTCGGCTGCAGCGTGGGGGTGGCGGTGGCGGGAAACCAGTCGATGGTGGCAGTAGGTGTCCCGGTCGGTGCGCTGGTAGGTGTGGCCGTGGGTGCTGGTTCAGGCGTTGCAGGCAGGCAAGCAGATACCCCCAGCAGCAAAACCAGCAAAACTACCAGAGGCGAAGCTCGTCTCACGAAACTACGTCCACCACCTGGTCCCGCTCGGGACCCACAGAAACCCGTTTGATCGGCACACCGCAATAGGTCTCGATCCGCTTGACGTAAGCACGTGCATTTTCAGGCAGATCTTGCCAGCGGCGAACTGCGGTAATATCCTCATTCCAGCCCGGGAGTTCCTCGTATACCGGTTCAAACGGCTGCAGGTTAGCCGGACCCATAGGCAGTTCATCACACAGCGTATCCCCGGTCTTGTAAGCTATTGAAAGCCGCAGCGTGGTTAATCCGCTGAGAATGTCCATCTTGGTGATCATCAACTCGGTCACGCCGTTGACACGCAATGCATAGCGCAGGAGCACGCCGTCCAACCACCCCACGCGCCGTGGACGGCCGGTGGTGGTGCCGAATTCATCCCAGGGATTCTTTCCTACCCCGCGCAGGCGTTCAGCAGCCTTACCGAATACTTCCGTTGGGAATGGTCCGGTACCGACTCGTGTCTGGAATGCCTTGGTAACGCCTACAACACGGTGAACCGGCACAATGCCGATGCCCAGGCCGGTAAACGCACCCGGGGCAGTGGCGCAGGAACTGGTCACGTACGGGTAGGTGCCGTGATCCAGGTCAAGCAAAGTGCCCTGTGCCCCCTCTGCCAGCACGCGCTGCCCGTTGTGCAGCGCCTGATGGATCAACAGACCGGTATCGCTGATATAAGGGATGATGTGGTGCGCAACATTGGTGTATTCACGTGCCACGGTGCGCGGATCGAGGGGTTCGGCATGATACTGGTCAACCAGAATCGTGTTGACCTCCTCTACGTGCGTCTGAACCTTCTTCATGAAGGTAACCGGATTAAGCATGTCTTCCATGCGCAGCCCATTGCGAGAGGTCTTTCCGGTGTAAGCCGGACCAATACCGCGTCCGGTGGTACCGAGGTTGGCCTGCCCGCGGGCAGTCTCCTGGGCCAGATCCATGGCACGGTGCGCTGGCGTGATCAGATGGGCAGCAAAGGAGATTTTTAAGCGATGCGGTCCCGCATCCACGCCCGCAGCCTGCAGCATCTCAACCTCGTTCAGGAAGTTGGATGGATTGACCACCATGCCGTTGCCAAGCACACCAATGGTGTGATGGTGGATGATGCCGGAAGGAACCAGATGCAGTTTGAAGGTACGCTCGCCTACAGTGACCGTGTGCCCGGCGTTGTCGCCGCCGTTGAAGCGCGCCACAATGTCTGCCTGGGCAGCCATCAGATCAACAATGCGCCCTTTGCCCTCATCCCCCCACTGTGTGCCGATTACAATGTCAAGAGGCATAAATACCTCCGATCGATGAATCATTAGAAATTTCCAAAAAAGTTTTCATGCAAAATGATTATACAACCCGGATAGGCGGGGAATAAATGCCTTCCCAGGCTGGTATGATAACTTAAGGGAAAATCAGGATGGATGTCATACGGATTTTGAGTCTTGACAGGCGCAATCCATCTCTTATTAAGGCTGATGGAAGTGCGGGTAAAGCAGCCAGCACTCTAGCAGGCTCCCGTCCAAGTAATGTTATAATCACCTCCAAGGGACGCTGCATGAACAAATCTCGCTGCATGATCATCGGACTGTTGAGCCTCGTTGCGCTGACAGCTTTCCTGTTAACCGGGCCGGTCTCGGCCAGTCCGCAGCCCCAGGCATTCTATAACACGCCCACCCCCGACGCCGAAGGCAGGATCACCTATCGCGTTAAAGCCGGCGACACCTGCACCAGTGTGTCGCTGTTGAATATGGTATCAATCGATCAGCTGCGAGCCTTAAACGACCTGAATGAGGACTGCGTCCTCAGTGAAAACCAGACCTTATTGATTGCCACCGTAGCGGTGCAGGCAACCAGCGGTCCAGCGCCGACGGAAACCTCAGCGCTGCCGTCCCCCACCGCCTTCCGCGGCAATGGAAAGGTATGCGTCATCCTGGTCAACGACCTTAATGGCAACGCTGTAGCCGAAGAAGGTGAAACGGCCATCCCCGGCGGCGCTATCGACATTACCGATCGGCTTGGGCGGGTGTCGCTCTCCGGCCAATCGGCTGCCAGCATAGAAGAACCGACTTGCTTTGAGGAATTACCCGAGGGTGATTACAACATCAGTATGGGTGTGCCGGACGGGTACAACCCGACCACGCGCATGAACTATGCCTTAACCGTCAAGGCTGGCGACTCATCGACCATTGATTTTGGGGCACAGCCTGGATCTCAGGCAGCCGAAACACCGGTGTCTGAAGGCGGCCGCTCTCCGCTGTTGGGTATTATAGGCATTTTTGTGGTGCTGGCAGGCATCGGACTGGGCATTTACGCGCGGGTAAGCTCGCGCCGCTAACCTGCTGGCTTCCATTCCCTTTCATTTATAAACCTTGACCGGGTTCGTGCTAGAATCCGGTTATGCAGCAGTGCGCGGCTGAGGTGGTTGCGTTTTCCGGTTTCTCTGCCAGGCAGGCAGGGATAGGGGGAAGTTGTGCCTGAGGTACTACGCGGGCAAATCCAATCCTTGCTGCGAGGGTTTCTATACGGACCCTGGATTGTTTGGCGGCGGACGCAACCCGAGCGAGGAGTGACAATAGCGCTGCGGCAGCGCTTATTTGGGGTCATATTAACTGCAGCCCTGTTTATGTATATCCTGTTCCCTGGAGCGGTTACAGCCACCCTGCTGGCGGGAATGTTAGGAATATTCGTGTGGGCGTTCCTGTGGGCGCGTCAAATGGCAATCCACGTCCGTGCGCAAAGGCTGCTGCGCTATCACGCCGTACAGGTGGGGGATGAGCTAGAGGAAACCATCCGGCTGATAAACGCTTCGATCAATGAAGTGCTGTGGGCGGAGGTGGTGGATCATTCTAACCTGCCTGGCTACAGTATGACCAGTGTGCGCGCTGCTAGCGGCCGCCAATCGGTGGAGTGGCGGCTGAGGGCGGTATGCCAGCAGCGAGGCGTGTTCGAATTGGGACCCTGGGAACTGCTTCTCGGTGATCCCTTTGGCATTTTCCGGGTTACGCAAGTATATTCTAAGCGGCGGGAGGTGCTTGTATATCCGCCCCTGGCGGAACTGCCAGGCCTGGCGCTGCCGCATCGGCAGTCGGTAGGCGACCGGCGCCCCTTGCGACAGCCGCTGCCCGCAGAGACCATCCAGGCGCTGACGGCCCGCCCGTTTGATCCAGGAGATCCGCTGCGCCGCATCCATTGGCGTACCACGGCTCGCCGTGGATCGCTCTTCAGCAAGCAGTTTGAGCCGGAGGCAGCTTCGCGGATCTGGTTGATCCCGGATTTCGATGCCCGCGTCCATGGGATACACGAAGGCGAATCAACGCTGGAAACAGCAGTCACCCTGACCGCGACCCTGGCTGCTTTGCTGCTGGAGGAACACCTGGAGGTTGGCCTGGCAGCCCACGCGGATCATCGGCGCATCCTGCTTCCGCAGCGGGGATCAGCCCAGTTGTGGCCTATCCTGCTGGCGTTAGCACCGCTCAAGAGCGTGTTCGATCAATCCTTAGTCCAGGTCCTCAGGCAGATCAGGCCATTAATAAATGCACACGACCTGGTCCTGGTGGTCACACCGTCCATTTCACCCGATTGGCCCTCCGTATTGCGCCAGCTGGCTGGTGCTTCGCGGGGCGGGGCGGCCAGCGTTTATCTCATCGACCCGGCCAGTTACGGCATGCGGCAGGAAGCGCGCAGTCTCGAACCCTTGTTGGCGGATCTGGGGATCCAGACCCTGATTATTCGCAAAGGAGACATCAGGGTTCGCACGGCAGCCTACGGGCCGTTGAGCCGTTGGGAGTTTAAAGTGCTGGGCACTGGCCGAGTGATCGTCTCACGAGCGCCGACCACGGCGGCTCCCGCTGAGGCAGGCGAGAGTTTGAGCGGGGAGCCAAGGTCATGATCGAACGATGGCTGCGGCATAACTGGTCGCGCTTTTCTCAAGGGCTGCTGACACTGCTGCTGGCAGGAGTGAGTATTTTTGCGCTGGCCCAGAGTTTTCATTCGGCCCACTGGGTAAGGGATGACGCACCTGTCGTCACAGGTTTTGGGCTGGGATTGTTGATCGGCTGGGGGCTTGCGGTTACCCGTTGGCGCGGTTGGTTCGCAGCGGTGTATTCCCTGTTGCTTGCGTTTGTTACCGCCTGCCAGATGCTGGGCGGAATTGTGCAGCTGCGTCAGATGCTGGAGGCTCCCGGTTTTTGGCAGGCGATTGCTTTACTAAACTTGCGCGGGCTGGCGTTTTATTACCGGGCAAGCGGGTGGTTCCAGGCTGCATTCCTGGGGCGGCGCGTGGAGGATACCGCCTTCTTTGTCTTCCTGATGACGCTGCTGGCATTTTGTATTTCTGTCTGGGTGATTTGGTGGGTCAGGCGCTGTCACGCTGCCTTCCCCGGGATGCTTGTCGCAGGGCTGCTGCTGGCGGTCAATACACATCTCAGCAAGCAGGGTGCGGGTTTTCTGTTATTGTTCCTTTTCAGTGCTGTGCTGCTGCTGGCACGTACCGCGCTGTTGGACCGCTACTCAGATTGGGATAACCGCACGGTGGATTATCCGTATGATCTCGGGCTTAACTGGGGAGCCATTTCATTTGGTATAGCGTTATGCATCGGGCTGATTGCCTGGCTGGCGGGATTGGCCGGGACACCGCAGTCCTGGCGAAATGTGGCGGACTGGTTCCGCGCAGCCCGCGAGGAGACGAGCGAAACCGTCGAGAGGCTCTTTCCAAACATCCGCCCTCCGGCGGAAGACCTGAACCTGATTCGGGCTGAGACCCCCAATCTGACAGAAATTGGTTTCCCAATCCCGCAGGGTACCAGCCAAATAATGAGTGTCAGTTTGAATGACCCATACCCGCAGCCAGACGGTGTGCCTGGAGCGGCTGCCCCGCCCGTCCATTACTGGCGCAACCAGATCTTTGGGATGTACACAGGCCGTGGATGGGAGCCGGTTCCAGTTGGCGATGAAGACGCAGCTATTCAAGAAGAAACGCCACCGATTGGACGGTACGCGCTCCAGCAGCGTTTTCAGATTACTGCGGTGCATACAGACGCCCTGTATGCCGCCAGCCAGCCTGCGGCTGCCAGTGAAGGCGTCAGGCTGGTGCTGGCCGGGGTGGACGAATCGGTGTTGGCACGCGGGGACGTGGACACCTATCAGGTTACCTCCTGGGTGCCGCTGGTCGCGGCTAAGGAGTTGCGCCAGGCTGGCACCACTTATCCGGAAGGCATCCGCGATAACTACCTGCAGCTGCCAGACTCGCTGCCGAAGCGTGTGCGTGACCTGGCAGAACGGATTGCTGCAGGGGCCATCAGCCCTTATGATCAGGCTTTACAAGTACTAGCATACCTGCGCCAGAATTACACTTACGACTTGAGTGTTGGGGTGGCGCCGGATGGAGCGGATGTTGTTGATGATTTCCTGTTCCGGACCCAGGCCGGGTTCTGTTCTCATTTTGCGACTGCCATGGCGGTTATGCTGCGATCTCAGGGTATTCCAGCCCGGGTGGCAGCTGGCTACGCCATGGGCACGTTTGATTATGAGGAAGGATTCTACCGTGTCACCGAGAGTGAATCTCATGCCTGGGTTGAGGTGTATTTCCCGGGCTACGGCTGGATCGAGTTCGAGCCGACAGCTTCTGTTGGAACGATCACCTATCCTGAAGAAGCTGTGCCATTGGTGGTCAGTACCCTTACCCCCACTGACCTGGAGACCACCGGATTGGCCGGCCGGTGGTGGTTCTGGCTGGGTTTGGGCGCCGGGCTGGCAGGCTTGGTTGCAATTTTCATGATGCGCACAGTTGGTTTCGTCAGAAGCAGCGGGCGAGAGCTCAATGCCCCGGCAGGCTTTTATCGGCGTATGCGAATCAGCCTGACCCGATTGGGGATGCATGCCCGCTTGTCGACCACGCCGCAGGAGTTCATGCGTCAGAATGCGGACCAGCTGCGGGGGTATCCGCAGATCCAAGCCGCGCTGACAGCCGCCACCCAGCTGCACGAACAGGCGGTTTACAGCCAGCGCCCGCCAACTCGCGCAGCGTTCCTTGCTGCCCAGCGCGCCTGGCAGGAAGCTATTCGTGAACGGCTAAAGCTGGCGCAGCGCCGGGTAATAGGAGTGTTGAGAAGGAATAGAGATTAAATATAATCGTACAGCGCGAAGGCTGTTCTCTAGGTCGAGTTCACTGAACACCTATCCGATCGCTGTTACTGGAAGTTCCAGATCAGGTAGCTGTCAGAGGCGCAAACAGTGCCATCCGCTGGCACATTCAAACACACCTTAAACGAGATGACCGTCCCATTACTGAGCAGGGGCTTGATCGGATCAATGGTCAGGCTGGCTCGACCCTGTGAATCAGTTGGCGGGACGGCATACGGCAGGTTCGTGCCGTCCGGCAGGATTAGTGTCAATTGCGACTCGATATTGGCCATTGGCAGGTTATCAGCTGCATGCACAACATAAACATCAAAGCGCTGGGGCTGGTCTGCCGGTACGCGCGGACTGCCGGGATTGGCCACGATGCGGATGGTGTCAGAATCGACCTCGAAATTCTCCTCCGCGGAGGGTTGGTCGGAATGGGTCAGGTTGAAGTAGTCCAGCCCCAGAGACGCCATACGCACCTGCGAGTCGGACGGGGCACTGTTATCGAACAGCAGGCAGTAATTTTCGAAGCATTGGCGGTAGAGATTGCCGTCAAGCTGGGCGATCTCGGCTAACGGGTTTCCTGAAATCTCGCGCCCGCCGTGCTGGGCGATGAAATAATCGAAAGGCAGCGGCACATGGTAGCCCAGCTCGCCATCCACCGCGTAGAATGTAACGCCCTGAGACTCGTCATAGGTTTTTGGCCCGGGCGCAGTCACCGGCATACCCAGCGTCAGGGCTATTGGGCGCAGCGAGAGGGCGGTGGTATTGTCTGGTGGAGAGTAGAGCACAACATTCTCGTAAATCTGCTCCAGATTGCCATCATCAGCGATGATCGGATCCGTCAGCGGCATTCCAAAAACGTCCAGGCCGCCAAGCCTAACGACCTGTGCCAGGTACGGTTGCGCTGCGCTGCTGATGTTGGCAGTGACAATGGCACCTTGTGGAGGAGAATACCGGCAGTCTGAAGAGCAGGCATAAACCCCGTAAGAGAGCAGGTGCACGTCACCAGGCTGGTCGTGGATGTTGCGGTAAAAACCGACATTCTGAAAATACTGCTCGATGCGGTCCTTCTGGATGTTGAACCGCGGCTGGGTGATCGGGCGCCCGACATACAGCGGACCATAAAGTTCGTGGTAAATATCTTCGAACTCGGTGTAGATGGTGTAGCCGTCAACGACTAACCCTCCGCCAGGATTTACCCCCGGATCTTCGGTGATTCCAAACGAGTCGCCCAGCGGGTAGAGGCTGTAACGCGAGATTCCTTCAGTTAGTGCATCAAAGCACATCAGAGCGTTTTGGGCATACTGGCATTCCTGACCACGGAAATTGAAGAGCGAGGTGATAGCCGGGCCAAGGTTGGTCCGGCCGCCAAGCGAGGTGTAGAACTCGCGTAAGACCGGGTCGACCAGGTAGGTGCCTGCTTCTTGCACGGCTGGAGTCGGCGCTGCAGAATCACAACCAGCCGGCAGCATGGCCAGCAGGATTAATGTGGTGAATAAAGATATGCGCAGCGTTTTTGCCAGCATTAGGTAAGATTTTCAATTAAGGTGGAGCAACAGAGGTCTGCAAGTACGTGACAGCGATAAATGGCTGCGATAAGGGTTAATCACGCGTGGATTTATAAGGAAATCCTTACCGCTCGCTTCAAGCGGCAAGTTCATTATACACATTTACAAGCTTGAAAATAAATATATATACACTATTCGTGTAGTTGTTAACAATATCCGAGCTTAGCGCAGCCGCAGACGGGTGTCCCGCTCAAGGGTCAGACGCAGCCCTGTCTCAAGGCCAATGCTCGGGTGGAAGTTCAGCTTCTCGCCCGCCAGTGTTAAATCAGCACACATGCGGGAGGAACCACGGTCTGAGCGCGGGTTATAAACCACTTCAGGGTTTGCACCCGTGACCGAGATAACAAGTTTTACCAGTTCGCGCACACTGGTCTCCCGTCCGCTGCCAACATTGATGGTCAACTGGTTGACTTCGGGAGCGGTGGAAGCCGCCAGTAGGGCGTTGACTGCGTCGTCAACGTAGATGTAATCGCGGGTTTGGGTACCATCGCCGTGCACCACCAGGGTACCATTGTTCAGCGCCTGTCTGAGAAAAGCCAGCACCACCGGAGCGTGTACCGGCGGAAAGTTTTGCCCGGGACCGTAGGCGTTGAACACCCTCAAGCAGAGGGTCTCGATACCCCACAGGCTGCCGATAGTTTTGACATAATACTCGGCTGCCAGCTTGGAGACTGCGTACGGCGAGCGCGGGTTCGGCAGGGCGTCCTCGCGCAGCGGTTGCTGCTGCTGGTCGCCATAGACCGCGCCGGACGAAACGAATACGACACGGCGCACCCCCACGTCGCGCATAGCTTCCATCAGGCTGACCGTACCGCCGACGTTGGTCTGGTTGTACTCGCGCGGGTACAGCACCGACTCCGGCACCACAACGCGTGCTGCCATATGATAGACGCAATCCACATCCTGCAGCAGCGTCCACAACTTGGGGCGGTCATTGACGTCACCGCGGGTGAAATGGACCTCGGATGACAGTGAAGACGGGTCGCCTGCCGATAGGTCGTCGAGACCGCGCACAGAGTGACCTTCCCGCACCAGGCGGTTAGCCAATGCCGAACCGAGGAAACCGGCTGCACCGGTGATCAGAATACGCATTTTTTAGTTTTCTCTAAGAATTGGAAGGTAAAGCGATTATAGCATAGTGGGAAAATTGTAAGGTTTTCCCACTTGGCAGTTAATTGGCATCACTTTATTGTTTCAACCACAGAATATATTCCTGATTGGAATAAAGCTCTATCCAGCTTCCGGTTATTTGAATTTGTCTGTTCATGATTGAGTCGGCAGGGTGAGTGATCAGTAAATCGGGCTGTGCAGGGAATTGTTCGATTAATCCAGCCAAACAAATGTACGATTCGATTTTTTGGCATTGGGCGACCTCGAGCACCCAACCTAGATGCTGATTGTAATTGCCGATCCATTCCCCGCCCCAACTCGCAACCACAGGAACCCTTTGTAAAAGATATGGGAACCATTCCGCCTCATCTGGGCCTGAAACAATCAAATATTTATGTTCGGATGGAGTGTTAATTTTTACATAATTTGCCAGATCAAAAGCTGATTGGTTAATCACAGGGGTATTGGTACTTGTAATTACTCGCCATCCTGACCCATATATGACTCCAATAAAAATGAAAAGAAAAATGGCCTTACTTACTGACCTGTTCCGATTTTCTCCATGATGATCCAATAGGGTGTATAAGCCACTGATTAAACCCCCGACCAGAATTGATCCAGATGTCAGTAAATACCGCTCACTCTCCGAAGATAAAAACACGATGAGGATAAACCATGCAACCACAACTCGATTAGACGTGAAAATTGCAAACAATAGTCCGAGAACGATCATCCCAAAGATGATGGGGGTGTCGTAAAGAGGGAAGATGGCGACCTCAATCAATTTCCCAATATTTTCTGGTTGTTTAAAAAGAGTTAGGAACGAATTCGATCCATGGCTATTAAATGCATTTAGAAAAACTCCCCATCCGTATCGGTGAACCATCGTGAAAAACCATGGTGCGATAACTACCAGGCCACTTACACCAGTCAAGGTCGTTGTTTTCCAGGTCTTAATTGATCTGAAATTAAGCAGAAAATTGGAGGAAATAAATAGCAATCCAAATACCGCATAGCTGAGATGAGTGAGTAAAGTTAAGCCTAAGAATACTCCTGAAATAATTGACCAGATCCACTTTTTGTCTTGCCTGGCTGAAAGGAGAAAAGAGCTGATACTCGATAAAACGAATAAAAAGGCCAGACCACGAACCACACCAGCCATGGTTACCTGAACATTGAAAATCACAGGAGAACAGGCGATGAGAAGGGTTGAAATACCTGCGTTTATCTTCGAACGAGAAATTTCTTTTATAGCAAAAAATGCTGGAATTAAAGATAACCATACGAATAAAGGTGGAGCATAACGGGCATAAACAAATTCCGGGATATTTAATACATTAGTAAAAAATGCCATTAGGTAAAACCCGGCAGGTGGATAGGCATATGGTATTCCCCCCGGTCCGTACCACGGGACGCTTTGTGGAAGCTTGAAACCGGATTGGGCCAGTTCCTGTGACATGAGAACAAATAACCCGCCATATCCAGCCGGATATTCATACTTCATCGCAACAGAAAAAAGGATTGGAAAAGAAACAACCAATACCGTCAGGATAAACCATTTAGACTCCACCTCATCCCGGAATCTGTATTTTGCGGCAGTATGGTTAATAAATCCGGTCACCTTCTGGGAAAAGGAGGTGATAATGTTGTGAAGATGTTTCCACGGAGGGCTTTTTAAAATAATTGAAGTTAGAAGGCTATATCCAATGGCCACCAGCGTAAGGAAAATCAATAAGGGTCTCAAGCGAGACCAAACCGAGATACTCAACAGGATTGGAATAAATGAAGCTATGAGCAAGGTAATACCAGCAATACCCATTATAAACATCCATACTGAACGGGTAATGGACATTTCCTGAAAAAGCCAAATTATTAGTCTGGAAGGTTCCCCCCTGGTATTCATTAGGAATAACAGACCAAGGGAAATTACCATGCTAATTACTATCCCCAGGATTATGACCCAGCGGTAAACGGAAAACCCCAAGAACACCTGCGACCCTGGATCGGAAGGTTCTAAGATGAATTGAGCAAGCGTTATAAATTCACAAAGGATACAAAAAACCAGGAAATAGCGAATGGGTGATTTATTCATAAAATAATGTTTTGAAGTAGGTTCTAATGCTGCAATGGCATATATGATTATCGTCCATACCTTGACCAAACCTTGGGTTCACTTGCTTAAGAGCGGGAACGCCAGCGCATACAGCACGCTTGCAGCTGCGCAGGTAGCCAGCATGACCGGCAGTCCGCGTTTGTTCCAAATCGTTGGTGTTATGGGATGGCGGGTGCGCTCCGAAAGCGAAGCTAC
>CAYPJS010000134.1:0-3484 GCA_964411135.1 uncultured Anaerolinea sp. | reverse complement strand
TCTGGCGGCGATATCAAACCGGTTATACCCGTTCTTACGCGTTTACCATTGTTATCGGGGTGGTGCTGGTCATCACCTGGCTGGTTTTGCGCTGAGCAGAACCATAATCCTGGCCTGGACTTCCCGGCGGGGATAGGTATTTTCGAAGTCTGAGGATTGGTTATGAACTTTGGGATCCACCCCCTTCTCCTGGTGACCTTCTTCCCCCTGCTGGGGGTGCTGGTCATCCTCTTCCTCAAAAACGAGCAGAAGAACGCCATCCGCTGGACAGCGCTGGCAGCCTCGCTGGTCACTTTTTTGATCTCGCTGGGTGTGCTGGCATTGTTCAAGACCGGTACGGCAGAAATGCAGCTGGTGCTGCGCCAGAACTGGCTGCGCATCGGCGGTCTCGCCATTGATTTCTACATGGGCGTGGACGGCTTGAGCATTCTGATGCTGTTGCTGACGACCTTCCTGACACCGCTGGCAATTCTGTCCACCTGGACGGCTGTGCAGGACAAGGTCAAGGGCTTTATGGTCTTCTTCCTGCTGCTGGAAGTGGGCATGTCCGGCGTTTTCCTGGCACTCGACCTGGTACTCTTCTACGTATTCTGGGAGTTCACCCTCATCCCGATGTATTTCCTGATCGGCATCTGGGGCGGCGAGCGGCGGGTTTACGCGGCAGTCAAATTCTTCCTGTTCACCATGGCTGGCTCGCTGATGATGCTGCTGGCGATCCTGTTCATCGGCTTCCAGGCCGGTACCTTCTCGTGGAGCGACCTGCAGGCTAATCGCGAGCTCTTCGCGGCAGCCCAAACCTGGCTCTTCCTGGCTTTCGGGCTGGCTTTCGCCATCAAAGTACCCATGTTCCCGCTGCATACCTGGCTGCCCGACGCGCACGTTGAGGCGCCAACGGCTGGCTCGGTCATTCTGGCAGGCGTGCTGCTTAAGATGGGTGCCTACGGCTTCCTGCGCTTCAACCTGCCGCTCTTCCCGCAGGCAACCGTGCAGTTTGCGCCCTGGATCGCCGTGCTGGCGGTCATCGGCATTCTGTACGGGGCGGCGGTTTCGTACGCGCAGAAAGACATGAAAAAACTGGTGGCGTATTCATCCGTCAGCCACCTTGGTTTTGTGGTGCTGGGTATTTTTGCCCTCACCGAGCAGAGTCTGGCAGGCGGCGTGCTGCAGATGGTCAACCATGGTCTGAGCACCGGTGCCTTGTTCCTGATTGTTGGCATGCTGTACGAGCGGCGGCACACCCGCGAGATGAGCGCCTTTGGCGGCGTCTGGAAGGTGGTGCCCGTGCTTGGCGCGCTGATGCTGATCGTTACACTGTCGTCGGCGGGGTTGCCCGGCCTGAACGGCTTCGTGGGCGAGTTCACCATCCTGCTGGGCTCGTTCGGCTCGGCGGTGCTCGGCAGCCCGTGGTTTGCCGGAATCGGCACCCTGGGTGTGATCCTGGCAGCCATCTACCTGCTGGTAATGTTCGAGAAGGTCTTCCTGGGACCGGTCAAGGTAGAGGCCAACCTTTCGCTTAAGGACATGAGCGCCCGCGAAATTATCACCATTCTGCCGCTGCTGGTTCTGATCTTCTGGATCGGGCTTTACCCGCAGCCATTCTTTAACCTCATCAACCCCAGCGTGCAGAGCCTGGTCTCGACCGTTTCCGCCGCACTGCTGGCGGCTCATTAGGAGGATGACCATGACCTATGCGGATTTCTACACCATCCTCCCCATCGCGGTTGTTCTGGGCTGGGCGCTGCTGCTGCTGATTGCCGACCTGTGGATCCCCGCAAACCGCAAGGGCATCACTGCCCTGCTGGCGGCCCTGGGTATGGCGGCTGCCATTGGCCTTTCGCTCTCGCAAACTGGCGTTTCGGCGCAGGGCTTCAAGGGCATGGTCATGCTTGATACCTTCGCCATCTACCTGAACATCATCTACCTTTTCAGCGGCATCCTGGCCATTGGGCTGGGGTACGACTACCTCAAGCGGATGGGGCTGGAGCGCGGCGAGTATTACGTGCTGATGATGTTCTCGATCGCCGGCATGATGCTGCTGACTCAGGCGTATAACCTGATCGTGGTCTTCCTGGCCGTCGAACTGCTCTCGATCCCATTGTATATTCTGGCCGGTTTTGCCCGCCCGCGCCTCGAATCGGAAGAGGCATCTCTTAAATACTTCCTGCTGGGCACCTTCTCATCGGCGTTCCTATTGTACGGCATCGCGCTGGTGTTCGGCGCCACCCAGACCACCAATTTGCATGCAATCACCGAGATGCTGCAAAACGGCGAAGTCAACCTGGTGCTGTTTGTGACCGGTGCAGCCATGATGCTGGTGGGTTTTGGCTTCAAGGTGGCGGCAGTGCCGTTCCATGAATGGGCACCGGATGTTTATCAGGGCTCGCCCACGCCGGTTTCAGGTTTCATGTCGGTGGCGGTTAAGGCGGCGGGCTTTGCCGTACTGCTGCGCGTGTTCCTGACGGCCTTCCCTTCGCTGGCGGACCAGCTGGTTCCGGTGGTGTGGGGTGTGGCAGCGCTGACCATGGCAGTCGGTAATATTCTGGCCGTCAACCAGACCAACCTGAAGCGCCTGCTGGCCTACTCCAGCATCGCACACGCAGGCTATTTGATGATGGCATTTGTGGCTGCCAGCAACCCCGAACATACCGGGGCGGCAGTCGCGTCGATGCTGTACTACCTGGTAGCGTACGGTCTGACCACCTTCGGCGCGTGGGCTGTGGTCATTTCGCTGGAGCAGGCCGAGGGCAAGGGCCTCGACCTGGCGGATTACGCCGGCGCCGGACAGAAATACCCCTGGCTGGGGGCCGCCATGCTGGTGTTCATGCTCTCGCTCTCGGGCGTGCCGCTGACGGTTGGGTTCTGGGGCAAGTTCTTCCTATTCCGCACCGCTGTGGAAGCCGGTTTTGTTGAGCTGGCGCTCATCGGTTTGCTGACCTCGCTGGTTTCGGTGTTTTACTACCTGCGCGTGGTAGTGTACATGTTCATGCGCCCCGGCGAGCCGCGCGTGCGCCGTGACGGCTGGTTGAGCCTGATCGCGGTCGGTGCGGCGGTGGCGGTGGTACTGCTGGCGCTGCTGCCCACAAAGCTGCTGGAATATGCAGCCCAGGCCATCTTGCGGCTGCAGTGAGGTATAATCGGAAGCATCGCCCCCGTAGCTCAATGGACAGAGTGACAGACTTCGAATCTGGAGGTTCAGGGTTCGAATCCCTGCGGGGGCGCTAAATAGCCCTTTTTCACGGCTAAACACCTCGATTTTTCGGGGTGTTTTTTCTTTTCTACAAGGCCCTGGTGCATATGGTGCAATTGGTGCGTTCTATTGCACCAAGATTTGTTTTAACAAATCCAATAACTAATGTTAAAGAAACTATTTGGATTCGTTTTCTTCAGGGACTTGAGGTATCTCGACCGGTACTGATGTTACCAGTTCGTCAAGTATCTTGGCCACGTCGTTTTGGGATTCCTGGTAAAGGTGGCAGTAGATATC
>CAYPJS010000133.1:0-20728 GCA_964411135.1 uncultured Anaerolinea sp. | reverse complement strand
CGGTTCTCGGGATTCATGGTGGTTTCCCACAGCTGCTCAGGGTTCATTTCACCAAGACCTTTGTAGCGCTGCAGGGAGGCTTTTTCTGCGTTTGCGCCAAGGTCTTTGAGCGCCTGATCTTTTTCTGCGTCCGAGTATACGTACTGATGGTTATTCTTGTATGCAATTCTATAAAGCGGTGGTTGGGCAATGAACAGGTGTCCGCTGTCGATCAGCGGCTGCATGTAGCGGAAAAAGAAAGTTAGAAGCAGCGTACGGATATGACTGCCGTCAACATCCGCATCGGTCATGATGATAACCCGTCCGTAGCGCAAACCTGTAAGGTCGAAGGACTCGCCGATGCCGGTACCAAGGGCTGAGATGAGGGCTTTTACCTCGTTGTTGGAAAGGATTTTGTCCAGGCGGGCGCGTTCTGTGTTCAGGATCTTCCCGCGCAGCGGCAAAATTGCCTGGAAGTGGCGGTCGCGCCCCTGCTTAGCAGACCCGCCTGCCGATTCACCTTCGACAATATACATTTCAGTCTTGGATGGATCGCGTTCCGAGCAGTCCGCCAGCTTGCCGGGCAGGGTCAAACTTTCCAGGGCGGACTTACGGATGACCAGGTCGCGGGCTTTCCGTGCAGCATCACGCGCACGCGCTGAGGTCAAGCATTTCTGTACGATTGCCTTGGCAGCAGCCGGGTTTTCCTCGAGGAAGGCATAGAATGTTTCACCCACAATTTGTTGGACATACGTCTGGACCTCGGGGTTCATTAATTTGACTTTGGTCTGCGACTCAAATTGTGGATCAGGGTGTTTAATGGATACCAGAGCGGTCATACCCTCGCGGGTATCATCTCCGGAGAAATTCGGGTCGGCATCTTTTAATAGGTTTGTACGACGGGCGTAATCATTGATCACGCGGGTAATGGCTGCCCGCAAACCCGTCATATGGGTGCCGCCGTCAATGGTATTGATTGTGTTTGCGAAAGAGTAAACCGACTCGGCATAGGCATCGGTGTACTGGACTGCAACTTCAATCCCAATATTGTCGATTTCACGCTCAGCGAAGAAAACGGGGTGCAGCACCTGGCGGTTGCGGTTCAGATAGCGGACAAAAGAAACGATTCCGCCCTCGTAATAGAAGGTCATTTCCTTTTGGCTGCGTTCATCCACGAGCTTTATTTGAACTTTGCGGGTTACAAATGCCATCTCGCGGAAGCGCTGCACTAAAGTTTCAAATTTGTAGTCGATTTCTTCTTTGAATATCTCACGATCAAACCGAAAATTGGTCGTTGTGCCGGTTTTCTTCGGGTCACAGGTTCCAATTTGTTTGACTGCCCCTTGTGGAATGCCGCGTTCATAACGCTGCATGTATTGCTTGCCTTCACGGCAAACCCGGACCTCACACCACTCCGATAATGCATTCACAGCAGAAACACCCACGCCGTGTAGACCGCCAGAGACCTTATAACTGGAGTGTCCAAATTTACCGCCAGCATGCAGGGTGGTCATAACCACTTCTAATGCCGATTTCTTCTTCTCTGGGTGGATGTCAACCGGAATGCCACGCCCGTTATCTTCAACCTGTACGGTGCTGTCAGGCAGGATTGTGATCGTGATTTTGTCACATACGCCTGCCAGGGCCTCATCAATTGAGTTGTCGACAACTTCGTACACCAGGTGGTGCAGCGCTTTGATGTCAGTCCCGCCAACGTACATGCCCGGACGGCGGCGTACAGCTTCGAGACCTTCCAATACCTGGATGTCTTTGGCACCATAAGAAGAAATGTCTACCGGTTGAACCACTTATACCTCCTGGAGATTAACGCTGCCATCTACCCCTGGTAGATAAGCAAACCCAAAAAATCACGTTTGAATTTCCTGCGGTTGGGCTGTTTGGAGGTTTTCCAACATCCAGCGCAAACCGCTTCGGAAATAGATAAAACTGGCAGCGAATACCGCTGTGTAGATGAAGGCATGTCCAATAATTCCGACCAGAGTCAGCCAGGAATTTGCCGGCGGGACCCGCCAAAGCACATCCATTCCCTGGGTAAAGACCAGGCCAATAATTACAAATAATCCTGCCCCCGGCAAAAAATGGCGGACAAGCCGGATGCTGGTCATGATGGATAACCTCAGCCCGGTGCGGCCGGTGAAAATCGCCTGGGGGGTAAAGACCAGCGGGAAAAGAATCCAGATCAACAGAAACCCAGCAAACATTAAAGCAAAATCCCCGAGTACCGGGTTGATCAATGCGATCACGGACACCAGCATAAGGGCCGGGAAGGTAAGGGCAATCAGCAAGATGAAGAAACCAACAGTGATCACGAAAGCCTGTGCGGCTTTATTCAAAAATATTGCCAGGCTGAGTTTTATCTTTTTTTCAGACGTTGCCTGGGAGAGCAAGCACAGGTAAACACAGCCGGCAAAAAATCCGACTACTATTACCGTCAGCCAGATCGACAGCATAACAGGCACATTACTGACTTCGCTAATCCGGGCAGCGCCAAAGGGAGTATCAACCGCCCCTGAGGAAGACATCAAACTCGGAATACCGATTGGTAATGTACGGATCAACCCCAGCAGGTTAAAGCTGTCGAAAATCTGCTCCCAGAGTTCGCTGACACCTTGAATTCGTTGTGCCATTTCGGGCGAGTTCGCCTGTCGAAAAAAGGTGTTGACCTCAGCCATCAAAGGCGTCATAACTTTCTTGACGCTCACATGCGGGCCTAACCACAAAAAAACGTCAATTAAAACCGGCAGAACTAGTAAATAAAGATGGTTTGCGGTGACGTTAAACCCCGCGGTAACCGCGTTCATCAAACGCGGAGGTGTGCCGATGACTTTTGTGCGATTCTCCATGACCGTTAATTTTACCATAGACTGACCTCTCATCGCGACCCTTAGGCTCGCCTGCGGCCTGAAAATGCTCCAAAATTCCAAAGGGCAGGGTAAAATTCATCCATGCAATTTCGCCAACACCTACCGGACGCTAACCGATTGAGCGTGATTACTGCCACGATTCTGCTAGCCTACGCATTGACGCCGTTTGTCAATTTACCCGGGCAGGAATTCGATTTGCAGCTTCCCGGTTTCCTGTTGCAAATTCGGTTGAATTTCAATACGATCATTTCAATTTTAGTCGCCTTGCTGGCTGCGGCTGGGACCGATTGGCTCATGCAAGGGCACCCAACGGCGGGTGGAATGGCTAGGCTGCCGAATTGGCTCCTGCCGGCACTGACCGCCTGGGCGATTGGTGTACCATTAACTACGCTTGAAGTCACCCCGGAATGGTGGGGTGTTTTTGCCCTGGGGGGTATGCTGTTAATCCTTGTACTGGTTGCTGAATATATCGTAGTGGATCCAACCGACATCCTTCACACTCCTGCCAGTGCGGGACTCATCGCGGTTTCATTTGCGTTGTACCTTGTTTTGACAATTTCACTGAGTGCCTCTTCGCTGCGGCTTTATAGCACCTTGTTTGCCCTGGCGCCTACGGTTTTCTTGATTTCAATTCGGACGCTCTATCTGCGTACTCAGCGCTGGTACCTGGGATGGGCTTTCGGCATCATGCTGGTAGTGGGCCAGGTGGCGACCGGTTTGTATTACATGCCGGTCAGTCCGCTGCGTTATGGATTAATATTGCTTGGCTTGACCTACGCGTTAACCAGCCTTGCCTCCGGAATCGAAAGCCGACGGTCATGGCGTCTAGTCTGGATTGAGCCAGTCATTATGGCTGCAATGATATGGTTTCTGGCAATTGCAGTTTAATGATGAGCCGGACTGGATTAACCCTCGCTCGAAAATTCTATAAGGCCATGCAACAACATGTGTCCGCTGTTATGCCTGAAGAAGGGTGCGGGCTTTTAGCTGGGAGAAATGGAATTGTCAAAACTGTAATCCCGATTACCAACGTTTTACACAGCCCAGTGCGTTACAATATGCATCCGAAAGAATTGATCCAGGCGTTTTACGACTTTGACGCGCAAGGGATTGACCTGGTTGCTACCTTCCATTCGCACCCTGCAGGTCCCACTCACCCGTCTGAGACAGATTTGCGAGAGTATGCGTATCCGGAAGCCTTTATGTTGATCTGGGCACCCGAAGGATCAAATTGGTACCTAAACGGGTTTAAAATTAACAGCAGCGGTTTCGAACAAATCGCAATCTTTGTTGGAGAAACGCGAAACCATTAGCGGTTACTGGTGTTTGTTAAGGTGTTTGGAGGATGGTAATGAGTGAATTTTGGTCAATAGTGTTGGTGTTGGTACTTTCATATTTGGCAGGGGCGATACCTTTCGGTTTATTGATCGTCTGGATTTTTAATGGCAAGGATCTCCGCGGTATAGAGAGCGGTAGGACAGGCGGCACAAACGCGATGCGGGCAGCTGGCTTCTTCGCGGGGCTCCTGACAGCCGGGCTCGACGTGCTGAAAGGGTTTTCGACCAGCTGGATTGTTGCATGGCTGGCACCTGGACTGCCATTATTGAGTGTCGCAGCCGGGTTGTGTGCCATTCTGGGACATAACTACTCGATCTTTTTGATCGAAGAAAAAATAGGCGGCGGTATCAGATTGCGGGGCGGAGCTGGCGGTGCTCCAGCCTTTGGCGCTGCTATGGCGCTGTGGCCGCCCGCAGGCCTTTTCATCCTGCCGCTTGGAGTTCTGGTTTACGTGTTGATCGGGTACGCGTCTGTGACAACCATGTCAGTGGGCTTAATTGCCAGCCTGGTTTTCCTGGTTCGCACGATTCAGGGAGTTTCACCCTGGGAATATATTCTATACGGGGTCGGAGCCCTGGGCATTGTAATGTATGCCTTGCGTCCGAACTTGAAGCGTCTGCGGGAAGGCACTGAGCGTCCAGTAGGATTGCGGGCATACCTGCAGAAGAGGCAGAGAAAACAAGAATCCCACGTGAAAATGGACCAACAATCGGACAACAAACCGGAACGGGAACCTGGTCATAAGGCTCAACCTTCACGGCCTACCAACCGCCGTCAGGAAAATGGAATCTGAACCCTGGCAGGCACGTGTAGAGCAGTAATCCTGAAAATTAATGAGCGGCATCAAATCGATGCCGCTCATTTTTTTATGGACAAATGGGATTGCTAATTTTCTGTGGGAGCAGCCACAGCGACGGCTTCTTCTTCAGACAGATTTTTATACATGAATCGCACGTTGCGTTTGTGCAAATCTTCTGCAATTCCGCCAAGGAAAACACGGCTTTTTCCACACGATTCAATATCTATGGTCGATAGAGCTTCAATAGGGTTTTTGCGTTTTGCCGCTGTGCGCACAGCTTTGCGTACAGTTTGAATGTAAGCCAGATTATCGCGAACGGCATCGTCAATTTCGCCGCGCAGGATAATATCACCGTGACCCTGGATGATATTTTCCAGGCCAAGTTTGCCGATCATCTTGATGGTATTGCTCATGACATCTGGATCGCCATCCACCATATAAGGCAGGGGAAGGAAAGCATCTCCGGCAAACAATACGCGGTCCTCTTCGACGAGCACCGAGATTCCGTCTGGCGAATGACCTGGGGTATGCATCAATACCAGATTCTTTTTACCGGTCCGCAGCGAAAGGATCCCCTCACTGAAGGTCAGATGAGGGTAAACCAGTTTTATTTGACGAAAAGCTGAATTTTGCCGACGGGCGGCATCCAGTGATGTCGGTCCGCGCAATTCCATCAATTCACGGCATAACGCGTGAGAAACAACCGTTGCTCCGGGAAAAAAACAATTTCCCCAGGTATGGTCAGCGTGATAATGAGTATTGATTACGTACCGCACCGGTACGCCGAGCTGTTCTTCGATAAAAGCACGCATCGCGAGCGTCTCTTCCGGGATCGCCAGGGTGTCGATAACGACCGCCCATTGCGGTCCGGTGATTGCCCCCGCGGTAACCTGCGCGTAGACTTCACTTTGAAACCAATAGACATTTTCTGATACACGTTCTCGATGCATATTTTTCCCTGAATGACATTGGAAATGGCATCCCGAAGGACCCAAGGCAAGGCTTTAAGCTGCCCGCCACTAACGATATAGAATAGCATAAAAGAATTTAAAAGTCAAAAATGACGATTTAAAAACAAAATCGGCCTGCTCAAGCAAGCCGATTTTGTCATTTTCAAATCTCTTAATTATTCTTCAGGGGAAAAAGGTTCTTCAACAGGAAGATCCTCAACTAATGGATTATTCTTCCGATCAAGGAACGGCAGGATAAGTTCGTTTTTTCGATACAGGAAGTACCCCACTCCAATTACCGCGGCAAGTTCGAAGCCGAGAAGCCCCAGGATCCAGGGCCAGTAGCGCAAGCCGAAGGAGGTCAACAGCGTGCCGGTCTTCCCATCACCCATACTCCCGCTTTGTGATGGCGGCGTTATTGTGGGAGTGATGGAGGCGGTCGCCAAATTATCCTGTGTGGCCTCATTGGTCACTGCCCCCGGTGGTACCGGATACCCGCCGCCGGCAGTCACCGAGGGAGACGGGCTCGGAGTTACGGTAACTGTAACGTTCGGGAATGGAGATTGTGGGCTAGCCAAAGCCATCGCGGTTTCAGTCACCCTGATCCCGCTTAACGTGAAAGTAACCGTTTGGGTACGCGTCGGGAAAAGCGTCCGGGTGGGGCCAGTGGTAGGCGACCGATAAATGTAATAGGTGGCATATCGGACTGGTGTTCGCGTTCGGGTTGGGACCCGGGTCATGGTAATGGTCCGGGTTGGCGTACGTGTCAGGGTTAACGATCCGGTTGGAGTAGGCCCTGTGGGGGTTATGGTGGCTGAACCGGTTGGGGTTTGTGTGGCTGTGACTGTAGCGGTGTTGGTGGAAGCGCCTACCAGAGTACTAACCACCTGCGAGAAGGAGGATTCCTGGCTGGTGCTGATAATTTCCAGACGGTAATACAGGGTTGTCCCATTCGTCAGGCCGGTATCGACGTATTCATAATTGGCCCCGGTGACGCCGCTGCCTTTACGTGGGATGAAGCTGCTAACTCGGGTGAAACCGCTGGTATCTGAAGTGCTGCGAAGAACATAAAAACCTGAGGTATTCACCTCGCTGGTGGTGGTCCATTGGACGGCTACCTGCCCACTTCCTGGAACAGCTTCCAGACGTGAAATGACAACTGAAGAAGGCTGGGAGCTGAGCCCAACCACGAAGGGTGCAAAGTTCAGGTCATTTGTAAAATTCGGCCGGCCGGAAGAATCGATGGCAACAGTGACCTCGTTATTGGTCAAGTCACAGGTGGTCGTCTGACCGGTGCTTCCGGTGGTGTTCCACCCGCTGGGTGCTGATACTGAAGGCGAATACCACCACAATGGAAACTTCGCAGAGTCAGTTGCACTGCAATAATCAATGGATTCTATGGTCGAGGTGCAGCCTGCTGTCCGATCGTACCGCAGCGAGAGGTTCAGACTACCTCCTACCGCGGAATCTTTTTCAAGAAACACATCATAATAGTTTGAGCAGGGGGTCAAGCTATCCGGTGCTCCGCCGGTAAAGGGAACATTTTCAGGCGCGCCGGCCCCATGGTTGACAACATTAAGCTGAAAATCACTGCCTTCCGGGCTGCGCTGGACCGCTAGAAAGTTCCCGAATGCCGTCTGACGGGTGGTTGCGACGGTCAAAAGATGTCCATCAACACCGGCACCATCGCTGCGGGCAAGAACCGCCGCACCCAATTGCCGGGTATCGTTTGCGTTGCACTGTGTGGTGGCAGCTGTACTGTTGACGCCAGAACCCCAGAAGTTATGGTCGGCAGTACCCATCAAGGCGCAGTCAACCTGCGGACCGGCTTTGTTACCGGCGATATTATTGCCAGTCAACTGAACTGTGCCGGTCCCGGTAGTAGATGGTACTCGGAAAAGCGCGTATCCCGAATTGTTGAGGATCTGAGAGAAGCGCACGACCACACTCCCGGTAGTGTCGGCTGCCTTGATCGCATCCAACCCCCCGATTAAGTCGAGATATTCAAGGGTAACATCCTGGTCGCTTTCAATTGCAAGAAGGTCGCGGTTGGTCACCGAGCAGGTTCCATCGGTTAGGGTCAGGTTTCGAAAGGCTGCGCCAGCGGTGATCCTGAGCATTGGTTCGGTGCAGGCAGTCCCCGAATAAGTAATCCGGCTATCGTTTTGCCCCTGGATCGTCACCTCGCGGTCGATGAGAACAGTGTTGCTCTTTACCTGGTAGCTGCCCAGGATATTAATGGTTGCAGCCTGGGCATCCACAGCATCTTTCAAACCGGTGCCGATGCCAGTGCTTAAATTCGCAGTAGCATTCAGGTAGCAAGGAGAAAAACTGCCGCAGGCAGCTGCATCATTGGCGACATAAACTTCTGCTGCCGTCGGAATTACCGGTACCGGCGCAAAGCTCTGGTCGGATTGCGCCCAACCGGAAGAAGATTGCTGGAATACACGTACCAGGGCCGAGCCGCTTGTAACGGCTGACCGGTTGATGCGGAACCCGAGACTGAGCATATCGCCGAAGGCATCTGCCGGAAGTTGGGCGGAAACTCCGCCCAAAATCAGATATCCGTTTGGCGCAGTACCGCAATTGGTTGTGTCCAGTGTATAGGGAACGCTGGTTACCAGTCCGTTCGGACTATTTCGCCAACCTTCGGCGCCCCAGCCAGTAGGGGTAAAGACACACACCTGTACATTGGGAGTCAGGCTGGCATCGAATGTGGCAGCGTCGAAAGTGAGTCGAAAATCAAGGGTTTGACCGGCTGCACATCCATCCGGAGGGCAAACCGCAGGACCGGTTTGAACCAGTGTGGTGGATTGGATCGTCTGAGCTTGAGATGAATCGATACCAACCAGGGCTACCAATAGGAGCAGGCCAAGAATCGTCCTGTTGAACAGCTTATTCATAACGCCCCCCGGGCCAAAATGCATTCGGAATAATAATTGAAAGCTTCATGTTTCGCCTGGTCATCGAATGAGGAGGCAACACGCATCTCATATATGGATTATACAGCCTGCTGGAATATATTAGGGCTGAAAATTTCCCTTATCGATTCACAACATTCATTCGGGCGCCCGAACAAAGTCCACAGAATGCCACAGGTTGTTTTTAGGTATAACTGATCCTGAACCGAAGGTGGATTCAGGATCAGTGTTTTTTCTCAGTGATAAAGATTACTGTCGGGCTGCACTAATTAATGCAGAACTTTGCTCAGGAACACCTTTGTCCGTTCTTGTTTGGGATGGTTAAAGAGTTCGTCCGGGGTGGCTTCTTCCACAATCTGACCGGCATCCATCAGGATTGCCCGGTTGGCGCAGGCACGTGCGAAACCCATCTCATGCGACACAACCACCATGGTCATACCTTCGCGTGCCAGGGCGATCATCACATCCAGCACTTCCTGAATCATCTCGGGATCGAGGGCGCTGGTAGGCTCATCGAAAAGCATGATCTTGGGATTCATCGCCAGGGCGCGCGCTATGGCAACACGCTGCTGCTGTCCGCCGGAGAGCTGCCCGGGCAGGGCCTTTGCCTTTTCCGGGATGCCTACCTTACGCAGCAGTTCCATGCCGACCCGTTTGGCTTCTTCGCTATCGCGTTTGCGGACGATGCGCTGGGCTAGCATAACGTTTTCAAGCACACTCAAATGTGGGAATAGATTGAATTGCTGGAACACCATGCCGACTTCAGTCCGTACGGCATTAATATTTTCGGCGGTATCCAACGGGATGCCGTCAACGATAATGCTGCCGTCATTGAATTCTTCCAGGCGATTGATGCAGCGCAAGAGGGTTGATTTACCAGAGCCGGATGGGCCAATGATCACCACCACCTCGCCCTTTTCGACATTCAGGCTGACCCCTTTGAGGGCTTCCACAGTCCCGAAATATTTGTGAACATTAGTGATTTGAATAATCGGTTCCATGGCTACCTCTCGTAGCGGGCTTTCTTTTCTAAATATGCTACCAGACGGGTTGCGAGCAGGGTCATCATCAGGTAAAGTAGTGCCACCATCGTCCAGGTTTCAATCGGGTTAAAGTGGGTGGCTGAGAATTCCCGGCCGCGGCGGGTCAGATCCGGGATGGAAACTGCGCTTACCAAAGCAGTGTCTTTGAGCAATGTGATGAACTCGTTGCCCATTGGGGGCAGGATGACCCGTACCGCCTGCGGTAAGATCACGTATCTCATGGCTTGCACATAAGTCATGCCGAGACTGCGGGCGGCTTCCATCTGTCCCTTGGAGATACTCTGGATGCCCGCCCGGTAAACTTCGCTCATGTAGGCAGAATAGCCGAAGGTGAGGCCAAAATGGCCATCACAATTCCATCCGCACGGAATTCTGCCAGCGATTGGATGTTCAAGGCTACGCCGATCTCCTGGATGATAGCAGGCGATGCGAAATACCAGTAGATAATCTGTACGAGCATGGGAATTCCACGGATGATTTCGACATAAACCGTCGCAATACTGCGGATGATCATGCTCTTCGATAGACGCGCCAGACCGACTATCAGACCAAAGATCACGACGAGTGCGAAACTGACCAAAGTGAGATAGATTGTCCGCCAAACACCATCGCGGACGAATACGATTAAATTCTTGTAAGGGTCGGGAGTGGTGAACACGAGTACAAGGATCAGGGCAACCACAGCTGCCACTAATATCCACCAGCGGTCAAACCGTTCCGGCGCTTTTTCCTTCGGTGATTTCACCCCCTGAACCGGGATCGAAGGAACATGATCGAGTTTCATGGTACCTCCAATAAAAATAAAAAAAAGCCTGTGAGGACCTTCCGCCCTCACAGGCTTTTGGGTTAGGGTCTACTCACCGGACAACCATACGACTTCAAATTCTGCGAGTTTTCCTTCATCCACCAGAGCTTTAAGGGCGGTGTTGATCATGTCGACAAGTTCGGGCTTTGTGTTACAGACTGCAATCCCGTAGGATTCGTCTGTAAACACATCGCCCACGGTCTTGAGCTTGTCAGGCGATTTCTGTACGAAACCGAAAGCGGTTGGGTAATCGGCAATGACGGCATCGACCTGCCCGTTCTGCAGGTCAAGAAAAGCCAGATCAACTGAATCATAGGGCTTGACAGTTGTATCTGCAATGGCTTTTGCTTCAATTTCTCCGGTGGTGGCAAGCTGCACACCAATGGTCTTGCCAACCAGATCGTCCTTGCTGTTGATCTCGGTGTTGGAAGACTGGACGGTGACAATCTGACCCGCGTTGATGTAAGGATCGCTGAAGAGCATGGATGCTTTTCGTTCCTCAGTAATCGTGATGGCGGAAATGGCTGCGTCGTACTGACAGGTACTGACACCTGCAAGGACTGAATCGAAGGGAAGGTTGACAAACTCGACCTCAAAGCCCGCTTTTTCAGCAATTGCCTTGAACAGATCGATATCATATCCAACAATTTCCTTCGTGGCTTCATCGACAATTTCAAATGGCGGCCAGGTGGCGTCAGTGGCTACCTGGACGGTGACTTTCTCTGCAGCCGGGTATGCCGTTGGTTCGACGACGGGGGCGCTGGTCTCAGGGGTCTCGCCAGCAGGATAGCCAGGTGTCTCTTCAGCAGCCTTGGGAGCACAGGCACCCAGGATCATGACCGACAGTATCAGGATACTTAAAACATAATACAGCTTGCTTCTCATTGAAACTCCTCCTTGCGATTTTTGGAAATGGGGGTATTGAACCATTGGGCGGCTTCTCCTCTTAAGCGCTACCCTGTTCGTGAGTTTATTATAACGACTTTGACGGGAAATAATAAGAAATTCTAAAAAAATCAATGGGTTTTGGCAATGAAAGGCTATTATTTAACCGATTATTCCAGCTGAGCCTGCAGAGCTAAGGCAAGATCGGGTGTAATGCCCTTAATGCTGGTCAATTCCTCTATGCTGGCATTTAGAATCCCATCAATGCTGCCGAAACGGGTTAGAAGGGCTTTGCGTTTGCTCGGACCAATGCCAGTTACACGATCCAGGCGCGAAGCCAGCCCGGCTTTTGATCGTCTGTTGCGATGGGCTGTTATGGCGAACCGATGGGCTTCATCACGGATGCGCTGCACCAGGTAAAGACCCTGGGAATGGCGCGGCAGCATGATGGAATCACGCCGCCCTGGGACAAAAAACTCCTCCTGTTGTTTGGCCAGGCCGACCACTGGAACCTTATCCAACAGATCGAATTTTTCAAGAACGATTACCGCCCGGCCAAGCTGCCCTTTTCCCCCGTCAACAATCAATAGGTCTGGCAGGTGGGCGAAGGATGGGTCTAATTTTGCTCCAGGACTCCGGTTTTCCTGTGCAGATTTCCAGCGGCGCAGTCGGCGGGTAAGGACCTCTTCCATGCTGGCAAAATCGTCCGGTCCCTCCACTGTCTGGATATTGAAACGCCGGTAGAGGGATTTTTTCGGCACGCCCTGTTCGAAGACCACCATGCTGCCCACGGCTGCAGTTCCCTGGGTATTGGAAATGTCATAGCACTCGATCCGGTTGGGCGGTTCTTTCAACGCAAGTGCCAGCTGGATTTCCGCCAGAGCTTCACTCTGGCGATTGGTGTCCACTTCCCACTGAGCTTTGAGAGAGCGTAAGGTCTCTACCGCATTTTCTGTCGCCATCTGGATCAATTCCTGCGGGGTACCCTCGCGCGGCACGGTAAACTCGACCTTGGGTCCGCCTCGTTTTTGGCGCATCCACTGCTTGATGATCTGAGCTTCTTCCACCTCTTGCGGAAGCAGGACTTCATTGGGGATACTGGCAGCTTCGGAATAGAACTGCTTGAGGAATTCAGAAATTACCTCGGAATCGGGTTCATCCTGCGCGCCTTCCAGAATGAAATATTCTCGACCAATCATCTTGCCGCCGCGGATGAAGAAGACCTGCACGCAGGCCTCGCCATTATCGCGAGCTATGGCAATTACGTCCGAATCCTGCTGGTCGTTGGAAATGACCTTTTGCTTTTCGACCACCTTCTCGATCGCCTGGATTTGATCACGCAGGGCAGCTGCACGTTCGAACATCAATTCCTCGGCAGCTTTTTCCATTTCGTTTTGCAGCCGTGCAACCACTGGATCCGAGCGGCCTTCCAGGAACTGGCAAAGATCCTCGATCATCTGCCGGTAGCCGGCCTGTTGGATAGCCCCGATGCAGGGTCCGCTGCAGAGCTTGATATCATAATAGAGGCATGGGCGTTCATCCTGCCCGGTGATCTCGCGGTCACAGGTCAGGTAGGGAAATATGTGGCGTAATACATCCAATGTCTGGTAGACAGCCCAGGCTGAAGTGTAGGGTCCAAAATACCGTGCACCGTCCTTCACCATGTGACGGGTCACGGTTACTTTTGGAAATGGTTCATTCCAATGCACCTTGATATATGGGTAACGTTTATCGTCCTTGAGCCGGATGTTATAACGCGGCCGGTGCTTCTTGATCAGGTTCATTTCAAGGATCAAGGCTTCCAGTTCAGAGCCGACCACGATCCATTCGATGTCGGCAATTCGCTGCACCAGCTGCTTTGTCTTGAAATCTTGATTGGGATCCGAATGGAAGTATGAGCGCACCCGGTTGCGCAAATTTACTGCTTTTCCTACATAAATGACTGTGCCGTCGGTGTTACGGTAAATATAACAACCGGGTTTGGTCGGCAGCGTCGCCAGAATGCCCTGGAGATGGTCTGAAATTTCTACCATAATGGGTTATTTTATCACCAGGAAAAATGCTCGCAAAATTACACTCAGGTAACAATCAATAAAGCTTGGAAATTAGCAAATTAGATTTGCGGAATGGCGCAGCCATCGGCCCGGGGATCTGATCCGGCACATACCACACCGTTTAGGGGGTCGCGCATGATGATCTGCCCGCGGCCAAAAAGCGCTCTCGCCATACCGCGCACCAACTCAACCGGATGCCCCATGGCAGCCAGTTCAGCCAGGACGGAAGGAGATATGCCTTCCTCAAGGTCGATTTTACCGTTTCCGCCTGGTGTAAGGCAGAAACGCGGACGATCCAGTGCCTGCTGCGGGTTCAGACCATCATCGGTGAGAGCGACGATCACCTGCATATGCCCCTGCGGCTGCATAAAGCCGCCCATGACCCCAAAAGCTGCATGAAGCTCCCCGGTGTCTGCATGGGTAGCCATTGCCGGGATGATGGTGTGGTAGGGGCGTTTTCCGGGCGCCAGGACGTTGTAGGATGCTGGATCCAGGCTGAAATTGTGGCCGCGGTTCTGCAGGCTAAAGCCCCATCCGTGCGGGACAATCCCTGTACCAAAGCCCATATAGTTGCTGCCAATAAAGGAACAAGCATTGCCTTCCGCATCCACTGCGCAGAAGTACACCGTATCACTTGTTGAAGGGGGTTCACCGTGCTTTACATCGATAGACGCTGCCTGCAGGTTGATTAATTTCCTGCGCTCGACGGCATATTCCTCTGAAAGGAGAGCATCCAGCGGGATGTCGACAAATTCAGGATCGGCGATGTAACGGAAGGCGTCGGCGAATGCCAGACGCATGGCTTCGATCTCCAGGTGAAGCCGTTTGGCCCCAATTGGATCTTGCCCGCGCAGATCAAAGCCTTTCAACACATTAAGGGCAAGCAGCGCTGCCAATCCCTGACCGTTTGGTGGACATTCCCAGATACGTAGGCCGTTGTACTCGACCGAGATAGGTTCGACCCAGGTACTGGAGTGAGCAGCCAGGTCAGTTTCAGACAGACACCCGCCAGCTTCGCTGACAACTGCCGCAATTGCACCGGCTATTTCACCCTGGTAATAAGCCGCCTTGCCGCCTTCAGCAATCACCCGAAAGGTACGTGCCAATCCGGGGTTCTGAAAAATTTCACCGGCTCGTGGAGCACGGCCGTCTATCGTCATTTCTCTGCCGTTGACCGCTTTCGCCAGGATGCCAATTGCGGAACGATCCCAAAGGTAGGATGTAATGGGTTCAACTGGAAAGCCGTTTTCTGCAAGCTGAATGGCAGGTTCGAGTACTCGGCTAAGCTCCAACTTGCCAAATCTCTCAAGCAAATCGCACCATCCTGCACAAGCGCCCGGTACGGTGATCGTGTAAGGGTGTGCCGGGGGCAATGACTCGCCCAGGCCTTCGGCTGCCAGGCGGTGCAGGTTCAGGGCCGCAGGAGCCCGCCCAGACCCATTCAGGGCAAATATTTTCCGGTCAGCTGCACGGAAGTACAGCACAAAGCAATCACCGCCAAGGCCAGTGGAAGTCGGTTCGGTGACGTTCAGGGCAGCGGCCATTGCCACACAGGCATCGGCAGCGCTGCCGCCGGCATTCAAAATTTCTACACCAGCAGCAGACGCCAGAGGCTGCGAGGATGCACACATTCCACGCGTCCCATACACCGGGGAGCGGTTCGATTTAAATTCAAATTCGATAGCCATGGTTTATCCAGACGATAGGGATTTTTCGGCTTCAAGGACCAGATTTTCAAAGGCGTGACCAGGTAGAACTCCCTGCCCAATCCACTGATCCAAGGATTGACGATCATAAAGAGTTTGCCCTAAAGCTACCGCTGCCGGGCAACTATCTTTCCAGCTGCCGACCACTGTCTCAAAAAGGAGCCAGCCGCTGACATTTTTCCGTCTGATTTCACTCAAGACCTGCAGTCCAAGGAAGATGGTCTCAAGAACGGGCTCAGCTGGTCCTACAACTTGCACATTTTTTCTGGTCATGTAAGGCGTTGTCCCAAGCAGATCGGTGCTGCCTGCGAAAGAATCGCGTGCACCATAAAATATCTTGCGGATGCCAGACATATAAATGGCCCCCATGCATAATGGGCAGGGTTCCAGACTGGTATAAAGCACGCTGGTGTGCAGATCGTGGCTGCGGCGGTCGATTTGCAGTAAGGTGTTCAGTTCAGCATGTGCAAGTTGATTCAGGCTGATCTGCCCGGGTGCCGTATGGTCGTCGTAAATATGATTGCGCCCACGTGCCAGCAAGTTACCGTTAGAATCAAAAACTGCCGCACCGATTGGAAATGAACCCGCCTGGTAACCATCCAGGGCTTCCTCGAAACAAACCTGCCAGGGTTTGGCCAGGTCAGACCACTTCAATCCCACCCCCGCTTACAACTTCACCGATCTCCCAGATTGGCTGTTGGATATCTTGCGCTCGCTTTAAGAAAGACGCAATTTTTTCTCCAGGGACAGCCAGCAGCAGGCCGCCAGAGGTCTGCGGGTCGAAGAGCAGCATTTGGCTTGCCTGGTCGATCTCGGAAGCAAATCGTACCTGACTGCCAAAGTAATGGGCATTATCATGGGCACCGCCGGCAAAGTGCCACCCCGCAGCATATTTGCGGGCACCGGATATGAATGGAACATCCGTAAACCTGAAGCGCAGTCCCACCTGACTGGCATTCGCCATTTCCAATCCATGTCCGAGTAGAGAATAGCCAGTAATATCAGTACCGCTGCGCAGAGAGAACTCCCGGGCAAGTTGGGCACCACCGGCGTTCAAGCGTTTCATCCAACCCACGGCCTCAGCAACATCTTGCTCATCAGCAACCTGACGCTTGAGGGCAGTGGTCGTGACGCCAAAACCAAGAGGTTTGGTGATCACCAGCCGGTCACCGATTCTGGCTCCAGCTTTAGTCAGGTAGCCAGACGGATCGACCATGCCAAGGACAACCAGTCCAAACTTTGGTTCCTTATCCTGCACGGTATGCCCACCGGCAATGACTACTCCAGCCTCACGGGCCTTTTCAGCCCCGCCGCGGATAATCTGAGAGGTGATTTCCGGCGGCAGCTCGGGCGGAAGGGCTGCAATATTTAATGCCAGGAAAGGCTGCCCGCCCATCGCATAGATATCTGATATTGAGTTGGCAGCGGCAATGGAGCCATAATCATAAGGGTCATCCACCACCGGTGTAAAAAAATCAGTGGTCATGACCAGAGCGCGAGATTCATCCAGCCGCCAGATGGCAGCGTCATCCGGGGAACCCAAACCAACCAGCAAGTTGGGGTAATCTTGCTGGTTGAATATTTCACCGACAGGGCGCAGGACCTGCGCAAGCGCTTCAGCGCTGAGCTTGGACGCTCAACCTGCGCAACTCGACAGACTCGTCAGCCGGATCATTTTTCCGGATGGACTTTCAGCTGGTTTACTCATGGTCTCCTGAAATTTCAAGGTGTGGTGGTTGGGGTGGCGGTCGGGGTAATTACAGTTCCGTCCGGCAGAGGGAAAATAAAGGGAGCATTGCTTGGAAGCAGCAAGGTTTGGATGGTGGGCGAGAGCTTGCTGATGTACTGGTAAGTCAACAGGTCCGAGTTGCCCTGTAGGACCGCGGCGATTACCTGCAACGCCTGAGCCTCGGCTTGCGCCTCGATGATCCGTGCTTTAGCAGTTCCCTCGGCATCAATCACAACCGCATCCGCGCGGCCCTGGGCTACCTGACGAGCCTGCTCAGCTTCCTGTTTCCTTTGTTGGACGACAAAAGCCGCCTGCTGTGCCAATTGTTCCGCAATCTGCTTTTGTTCGATGGAGGCAGCATATTCGGTTGAGAAGGTTATATTGCGTAAAACAAAATCGACCAGTTCCAGGCCGTTCTCTTCAAGCTTCTTCCCAAGTTGTTCCTCAATATAGCCTGTCAGGTCCAGACGCCTTGTGGAATACACTTCTTCCACGCCGAACTGTGAGACCGCGTCACGAATGATACCGCGTGATTGCGCGCGTACCACTTCGTCCGTGTAACGATCCTGCCAGCGGATGTGAACCAGAACAACCTCGGCCGGATCGATCTGGAAGATGATCGAAGCATCCACATATATTTCCTGCCCGTCCGATGTACGCGCCGTAATCGAATCATCCGCAGCAACCTGACCTTCCAATGGTACAACCGACATGGTGTAGGTCTGGCGGGAAATTGGATAGAGTTCGACGCGTTCGACAAACGGTATTACCCAACGCAGGCCGGGTTCAAGTGCTTCCTCGCGGTACCCTTTCGGGGAAATTGCCGAAATGACCACACCGCGTTCCTGCGGTTCGATGAAAACCATACCAGCTGCGACCACGGTGGTGATGAGAGCGATAACTCCAGCAACGACAATATTGACCGTGGCGTTTTTTAAAGGACGGTTACGGCTGGCACGGATAATTGCTAATGCAAGCAAACCGGCGAATGCCAGCCAGGCCAGGGTGGCAATTCCTTGAAATAGACTGGCAAGGTTCATCATCTACTCCTGTTAGGATAAGGGATTGGATGTATTATACTATTTTCAACCTGACCCACTCCGCGAGTTTGTTTGGGGGTTGAGGAAATAAGAGTAATCAGGATGCGAGATGGCAGAAGGCGTTTGGGTTGTCCAGGAAGTTGGATTAAACGGACCGTCCCTTTTTCTGCGCGTCCAGACGGTTCCAAATATACGGCCTAAACCCGGACAATATTTCCGGGTGTTTGCACCGGATTGTCATGAAACTATTTCCCAACCTCTGTTCTTGTGCGGTGAGACCAACCATACCTGGGAGGTGGCTGGAAATATTCTTCCGCACTGGCAGCCAGGGACTAAATTATCCTGGCGCGGCCCTTTTGGTACAGGCTTTACCCTCCCCTCGGCTGCGAGACGGATAGCAACCTTGCCCTGGAAGGGTCAGGGTTTGACGATGCTGCCGCTTGTCCACCAGGCGCTGAACCAGCAGGCGGCGGTGGTATGGTATGCTGATACGATCCAGGTGGAGCTGCCATCATCTGTCGAGGTGCTGCCGATGGAAATGCTGGCAGAGGTGTGGAGGTGGGCTGACTATCTGGCTGTAGAATGTAACCTTTCTGAATTGGCAGAAGTTCTCGCGGAATTAGAAATCAACGACCGTCGATCATTGAGCTGCGACTCCCAAATTCTTATTCATACACCCCTGGTTTGCGGTGGGATTGGGGAGTGTGGTGTTTGTGCGATCAAGACGCGCAAGGGGTGGCAGCTAACGTGCAAAGACGGACCGGTTTTTGACCTGGCTCAAGTGGGTATGAACTGATGGCGGCGTCTTTCGTGAAAGTTGACGAATTTCCAGGCGCGGGACTTGATTTAAGGTCCGGTTGGATGAACTCAGCCGGGATGTTGGGTTTCGCTCCGCCTCCATCATGGCCGGTGCCAGAAGCACCGGTCGCCTTTGTGACCAACCCAATCAGCTACAAACCGCGGTATCCAGCGGTCAACCGGAGCTTGATCGTCTTTCCAGGGGGCGTGCTGCTGCATTCCGGAAGTCCAAATCCCGGGTTCGCCCGCGTGCTTAAGAATTATTCTAAACGCTGGTCGCAATCCGAGGTTCCTGTGTGGGTACACCTTCTGGGAGAAGAGCCCGCAAGTATTCAAGCTATGGTTCGGAAATTGGAGGAAATTGATGGAGTTGGAGCCATTGAACTGGGGTTGCCGACTACCCATAATCCTGTAGAGTGGCTGGACCTGATCCAGGCAGCTGTTGGTGAACTACCGCTCGTATTGAATATTCCATTGGACAGGATCGACACCGGATGGCTGCAAACGGCTGCCAAGGCAGGCGTCAGTGCCATCAGTCTGGGTCCCCCGCGCGGTGCGGTTCGAGGTGTGGATGGCGGCATCCTCGAAGGACGAATTTATGGACCAGCACTTTTGCCGCAAACATTGATGGCTGTGAATCGTTTGAAGGGAATCGGGCTTCCGATAATTGGAAGCGGAGGTGTCTTTGCGGAGGGTGACATGCTCACATTGTTGGCTGCCGGAGCGGTTTCCGTCCAGCTTGATCTGGTACTATGGCGTGGATGGGAAGTCGAAGGATAGTGGATCCGCGCTACGCAGGCTGGATATAATAAGGTGGGAAGGGATGAAATGAACGCGAACCCTGAAATCAGGCCTTCACCCATAGCAGGGCGGTGGTATGCATCCAACCCGGAACAACTGATCCGGCAAATCGACCACTACCTGAGCGATGCCGTGATTCCTCCAATAGACGGCAGCGTGGTTGCTGTTGTCGCTCCTCACGCCGGCCACCGATATTCCGGAAAGACAGCCGCTCACGCTTTCAAGGCAGTGGAGGGAAAATCGTTCGATCTGGTGGTAGTCGCCTCACCCTACCACAGCTTTCACCCTGCCCCTCTTTTGACCACATCTCACCAGGCTTATGCAACGCCTTTGGGCGAAATTAAGGTAGACCTCCAGACACTGGCCGACCTGCAGAAAAACCTGGCGAAGGATGCGGATGTCAGACTCGAGCCGGTAGCTTTCGACGAGGAGCATTCGATTGAAATCGAACTGCCATTCCTGCAAAGAGCACTTTTCGGCGATTTCCAACTAATCCCTCTCATGGTACGGACACTGGATCTCAATCTGCTGCGAAAATTAGGCAGATCGCTGGCAGATGTTGTGAGGGGCAGGTCTGTGCTGCTGGTTGCCAGCACCGATCTTTCGCATTTTTATCCGGAGCCTATCGCCAATAACCTCGACCGAAAAATGCTGGAGTGTATCGCCAGTCTTGAGACCAATGAAGTTCTTCAGGCGGAAAAGCACGCAACAGCATTCGCCTGCGGGGCGGGGGCTGTAACGGCGATTCTTGAGGCTGCGATCCAATTGGGAGCAAATACAGCTAAAATCTTGCATTATTCAACCTCTGCCGACGAGACTGGCGACCCCTCTTCAGTGGTCGGTTATGGGGCTGTGGCAATCCTGAGGAAAGAATAACCTTTGCAGCAATTCGTAGAAGTCGCGGTGCATGTCCCAGGGATATCCGGCACATTCGATTACCACCTGCCGGAAGATCTACAATCTGCTGCCCAAAAAGGCAGCCTGGTTGTGGTTCC
>CAYPJS010000132.1:0-37940 GCA_964411135.1 uncultured Anaerolinea sp. | reverse complement strand
GGAAAAACAACCCTGACGAACTTACTGATGCGGTTCTGGGATTACACTCAGGGCGAGATCCTTCTGAACGGAAAAGATCTTCATCAATACAACGCCACCGAAGTACGAAGCCAGTTTACCGTTATCTCCCAATCGCCGTATATCTTCAATGCCTCGCTGAGGCAGAATTTGTTGATTGCTGAACCTGGCTCATCGGAGCAGGCGTTGCTGGACGCAATTCAAAATGCCGGACTGGGGGAGTGGTTAAACGGCTTGCCATCCGGCCTGGATACCTGGATTGGGGAACATGGCCTGCGGTTGAGCGGCGGCGAGCGTCAAAGGATTGCGGTTGCCCGCGCTTTGCTGCGGGATACCCCTTTTGTAATACTCGATGAGCCCACCGCCCACCTGGATGCCAGTACCGAATTTCGCCTGGTGGAGAAAATCCACTCAGCATTCAAGGGTAAGAGCATGGTTTGGATCACGCACCGTCTGGTTGGAATGGAGCGCATGGATACCATCATCGTGATGGATCATGGCAGGATAATTGAACGTGGTACTCATACGGCCTTAATAAAAACAGGCGGGTTTTATGCCCGCCTGTGGGAATTACAGTGCCGGAATATTCCGCTTACTTTTTCATCGCCTCAGTCATGGTGATGCGGATGGCAATACGGTTGATTTCCTTCAGTTTATTAATCAGTTCTTCCGGCTGGTGCTGAGCTTCGGTTTGAGCGATAATCCCTGCCAACATCTGAGTGAACTCGGGTGTGATCATTTCAGACTTGGATTGCATCAACTTCAACCGTTCGTCATAGCCTGGCATATCAAGGAGCTGCTCAACCAGTGCTAATTCAGGCGGGGGAGCAGACGCTTCTTCCAGTACCGCCTTGACCTTCTGAATTTTTGCGATACGGTTTAGGTCGGCTGTGGCGCGGGCATTTTTTAATTCCTGTTCCACCAATTCGACGAAATACTCATCCACCTGGTCGAGATGCTCCTTCAGGGCATCAGCAGGGTTTGGTGCAGCCAGAATCGCGTCCAGCAGTTTGGAGGTTTGCGCCATTTGCAATTGCTGCTGGTCATCGATTTCCTTGGTGAAGGAAAGCAGCTTTTCGCGCATGGCTTCCAATTGGGCTTTCTTATCGGTACCGGAGGAATTGATCCTTTCGGTCAGCAGTTGGAAGAAAGTGTAGTCCATGCCAGCACGAACCACACTGGTCAGCGTGCTCAACTTGACTTCGCTGTCAGCCGAATCTACAAAAATATCCACCAGCTTTTCTCGCGTCAGTCCATCCTTGCCAGCTTCCTGCAGTGCGCGGATGACATCCTGGGCTTCACGCGATTGTGATTGAATCTTCTTCCCAACTTCGGTGTTTTCTACCAGCTCTTTTTGTAACCCTGCAAGAGCACGGGCGGATCGTTCATCACCCTGGGCCATGGTGGCTTCCATTAAGCGGGCGAACATGCTGAAGAAATTTTCGTCGATCAATGCCTCTTCCTGCTTAATTACCTCAAGCCGCGACTCTGGCGATGTGGTTTGCAGAAGGCGCTGCAACAAAGCCAGCCGCTTTTGCTGATCATCCAGCATTTCACGAGTGACGCCGTCGCCTTCAAGGATTTTTTCAACCATGGTCTGGAAGGTTAGCATGGTTTGCGGGCGCAGAATATAGGCCTTCCGTTTTTCGAGCGGCAGCCGATTGACTACCTGGTTGATCATGGGACCCAACAGCCGTTCCTGTTCGTTTACCGGTAGACCCAGGTCGGAAGGGACGAATGTGAACAGGAATTCTTTTTCAGGATCGTGGTAGACGATCGGTGTGCCAAGCATACCTTCATACCCGCAGTTCGCGCACCGGACCACATTTACCTGTCCGGATAACAAACGCTGTTTCGCCTGTGGATCCTGGTTCAAGTCAAAAACCTGCTCGACATCCGCCATCACCGGGGATTTGCAACGTGGACAACTGGTTTGAACTTTTGCCATAAATGTTTACTCGCGTTCTATTTTGAAATAATAGCTACTTTCCGGGCAAAACCGGCCTGGTTGATGGTTCAATTTCTTAACAAAACCAGGCGCAAATTATACCATCCTTTGCCGATCGGTCAGCCGCTCTCGTTTGGACGCGGCAGGAGGAAGCAAATACGCGCCCCTTTTCCGGTTTCCGGATCCACCCATATCCTGCCGCCGTGGGCCTCGATGATGGCGCGGGTGAGGTACAGCCCCAATCCTGCACCTTTTGTGTTGCGTGTGGCATCGGTTGATCTGTAAAAGCGGTCAAAAATGTGCGGGATATCGGATTGGGCGATGCCTGGCCCTTCATCGCTGACACATAGGATCACCATGTCAGGACGTACTCGACCGGTAATCTTAATCTCTCCGTTGGGGGAGTATTTGATGGCATTTCCAATCAAGTTGGTCAAAACCTGGGTGAGCCGGTTCTCATCCGCAAGGATTACCGGAAAATCCTCCGGAAAATCCACGACGATTTTATGGAGCTTTGTCTGGGTCTGCATTCGTGCTGCAGAATGCTTTACAAGGTCTGGCAGGAGCACATCTGCTCGTTTCATTGCCAGATTGTTGGCTTGTAGACGGGAGGCATCCAACAGATTTTCGACAAGTTCTGCCAGCCGGTCAGCCTCTTCCTCGATCACCTGCAGGCTTTCGTTGACGATCGAGCGGTCCCAGCGGGCATCTTCACGGCGCAGCGTACTGACGTAGCCTTTTATCAAGGCAAGAGGTGTCTTCAGTTCATGGCTCACCACCGACACGAAGGTGCTTTTAAGTTCGTCTGCCTGGCGGAAATGTGTGATATCGCGTACGGTGGCGATGATGTTTAGAAGGATATTTTCCTCGGACATGAGCGGTGCGTAGGTAATCCCGACCGGCAGCGGCGGCAGTGCCTCTCCAATCCTCAAATCCCCCTCGACGTAGAGGTGAGCATGAGGAGTCAATGGCCAGCCACCGGCTACTGCCTGCTCAAGGTTCATATCCGTTGACCGCTTTACCCATCGAATGACAGCTTCATGGGGCTTTCCCTGAATTTCATCGCTTTTTAGCTGGAGCATCCGCTCCAAAGCGGGATTGCAGCGTTCTACCTTCTGGTTGGGAGATAGAATCAGAATTCCATCCGCGACAGAATCCAGGAGCGCATCCAGGCGCTGCCGTGAACGCACCGATTGGGCGTAGAGTTGAGCATTCTGTACGGCAATCGCGGCCTGGTTTGCAAAACTGCGCAGTAATGCACGGTCATTGGACGAAAAGCTGTCTGTATAGGAGCGGAAAAGGAAAATCACGCCCACAATCGAATGCCGGGTGGCGAGAGGGATAACCGTGCCGTTCAACAATCCCCGCGAGGCTCTGCGCGCGAGTACCCTCAACTGCTGGTTGATTTCCAGCATCTCAAATTCATCCGCGTCCTGGGCTTTAGAAATTTCCGACAGGAAAGGGACCAAGTATTTTAGAAAGGTATCGGGCAGGCCTTGCGAGACCGGGACGGTCCAGTTTTCGTTTTCATCCTTGAGGGCAATTAATCCTGCCTGCCCGGCAAGCATTTCAATTGAAATGGTCAGAATGCGGCCGAGCAGCTTTTCAAGATCCAGTTCCTCAGTGATTGCACGCGAAATCTCAAGGAGATAATCACGTTGACGGACACGCAGATCGGGAAGCAGCATTCCGGTTCTCGTTATTAATTGACGACAGCCTGGCGAACCGCGAGGAGTTCTTCCTCGGCCCGGGTAATGGCGCGTTCGAAAATCTCAAGGGCTTCATCCATTACACCCCGGTCCGTGCACAATGGCGGCGATACGCGAATGACGCTGCGGCCGCAGCCCAGGGTTAGTAAACCATCTTCGAAGGCCAGGTCGACGATTCGGTCACGTAGGTTTGCGGCAGGCTCTCGGGTCGTTCGGTCGGTAACAAATTCAACACCGATCATCAACCCGATCCCGCGTACTTCTCCAATGGATGGGTGGCGTTCCTGGATCTCACGCAGTTTTGTGAGGGTGTAATCGCCCATCAGCGAGGCATTCTGCATGTATTCATTTTCAATCAAATTTAAAGTAGCTAAAGAAGCCGCACAGGAGATCGGGTTTCCCCCATAGGTATTGCCATGCGATCCACGAGGCCAGGTTACCACGCTTTTACGCGCAACCATCATACCCAGCGGCATGCCGGAAGCAATCCCTTTTGCGACGCAGAAAATGTCAGGTTCAACTCCAAATTGCTCGATGGACCACCATTTGCCAGTCCGCCCGACACCCGCCTGGACCTCATCCGCAATTAATAGAATTCCGTGCTTATCGCACAGCGCGCGTAAAGCCGGGAAAAAGCCGGGTGGAGGTACTATATATCCGCCTTCTCCCTGGATCGGCTCTACCAGTATTCCGGCTACCGAATCGGCAGGGATTATTCTGCCCAGGATTTCACTTTCGATATAACGGATTACGGTCTCGCCATAATCCTCTCCGGGATTGGCTGCCAAAATCGGATGATAGGGGTCGGGGAATGGGGCATGGACCACACCGTTCATTAAAGGGAAAAAGCCGCGGTGATAAGAGGATTTGCTGGCAGTAAACGTTACCGCACCCATGGTTCGGCCGTGGAAACCACCCAGGAAACCAATAAATTCCGTGCGTTTAGTATGGTAGCGAGCCAATTTAATAGCAGATTCGACGCTTTCTGTTCCGGAATTGGTCATAAAACTGACCGCATCTTCTTTAAACGGGGCGATGCGGTCCATTGTTTCTGCCAGTGTGATCCATTTTTCATGGTAAAAATCCGAGGAAATGTGAATAAACTTTTCTGCTTGCTCCTGGATGGCTTTAACAACCTGAGGATGACTGTGACCGGTTGAGACAACCGCAATCCCGGCAGAGAAGTCCAGAAAACGGTTTCCATCTACATCCCAGACCTCGACACCACGCCCATGATCCATTACAAAAGGATATCCGCGTGGGTACGACGGCGAAATTACGGCTTGATCACGCTGGATCAACTCATTCGCTTTTGGCCCGGGCAAGGTGGTTTTCAGCATATCATCCTCCATTCACTAGTTGGATACAATGAGTTAAATCGCCACGAAACTTTCATGACGATTGGTTACCTGAATTATAGCATCTAAAGAATTCGCGTCTGCGGCCCTCATGGCTTGTCCTGAGGTGCAATTGATGATCTTTTAAGAAAGGACGGGGTAGTTGTTTAGTTTGGGAAAATTGATTCCGCCAGAGCCAGCCCGCCAATTAACCCAACGTTATCGCCAAGGTCCGCAGTGACAATTTGCACTTGCTCCAGGTAGGGTGCGCCGAGAATTCGTTCTGGGATGGCTTTCTTAATGGGTTCAAGAATCAATGGACCGGCAGCGATTACCCCGCCGCCAAGGATCACGATGGAAGGGTTGAAGATATGCAGATAATCAGCCAGTGTGCGGCCAATGAAGGTCCCTGCCCGCTCAATGGCTTGGATCGCCAGTGCATCCCCCGCGGCAGCTGCCTGGCTGACGTCTGCTGCGCTTGGATTGGATATCGCTGAAAGGCTGCTGGGAGTGCCGAGGGCAATACGTTCGGCCACATATTTGGCAATCGCCGTACCGGAGGCAACCGCTTCCAGATGACCTCGATGCCCGCATCCACACAGGGGTCCATCCGGAATGATGGTGAAATGCCCGAATTCACCAGCCAGACCGCGGGCTCCCGACATCAATTTGCCATTGATAATTGCTCCGCCGCCAATGCCCGTGCTGATGGTCAGAAAAAGCAAATTATCATGGCCTTTACCGGCACCGTAGCGGTACTCGCCCATGGCTGCAATATTGGCATCATTGCCGACCACAACCGGGATTTGAAATTCATTTTGAAGCATGTCACGGATGGGCAGGTCGATCCATCCAGGGACATTGGGAGCTTCAACAACAATCCCGTTGTTTATATCCAGATACCCCGGCACAGCCACGACAATCCCGGTCACAGCGGTCCCCTTTGGCCAAATTTCCCGAATCAGGTTTATCAGGCGCTCTTCGGGGGTCTGAGCCTTATCGCGTGTTCGGATTTTCTTTATTACTACCGGGTTTGGGTTCTGTGCCTGGAATACCGCAGCCCGAATTTGTGTCCCGCCTATGTCAGCCACGATGTAGGTGTTCATACGCAAATTATAGCATAGGGGTAGGCTGCCGATGGAGGGCAGGGCTCCCTTCTGCAATTCGATATTTGTTTGGACATGTGTTGCGAAATTGTTGACGGATGGAAAAAACAGAATTATAAATGGGACTATATGCCTCCTCGTCAAAAATCCTGGTTCCATCGTCTGATTGCGGGCGTGAAGCCTTTGCTCCAATGGCTAAAACCAGGCATTGGCGTAAAACGATATTTCCTTGTCCTGTTGGCAGGCACAACCATGCTGGGGGTTGGATTAACCCTGCTAATACTGGATGTTTACCGGTCAGCGCCGGATACCTGGTGGCTTCCAATATTCAACGCTTTATCTCTCCGTGAGTTGGAACGTCCCCTGCGCGTATTGATTTTTGGCGCAATTGGGCTTGGGATGCTGATTTATGGTGTTATGGGAATAAACCGGTCCTTATTAAGGCCGTTCGTCAAACCCGGTAAGCCCATCCTGGATACTGTGACCCAGTACCGCCGGCGTGAGCGAGGTCCGCGGGTGGTCGCCATTGGCGGTGGCAATGGTCTTGCTTCACTGCTGCGCGGGCTTAAGTTTTATACTCACAACATTACAGCGATCGTTACGGTGGCAGATGACGGCGGATCGTCGGGGGAATTGCGCCGTACGATGGGTGTCCTGCCTCCCGGAGACATACGCAACTGCCTGGCTGCTCTTTCCGACGATGAGGAATTGATCACGCAGCTTTTCAAGTACCGCTTTGGTGAGTCGGCTGGTTTGAACGGGCACAGCCTGGGGAACCTGTTGATTACCGCTCTTTCGGACATAACCGGCAGTTTTGAGCAGGCTGTCGCGGAGTCGGGCCGGGTTCTGGCGGTACGCGGACGGGTTCTGCCATCCACGTTGCATGATGTAAAATTGGTGGCCGACCTGCATCAGGTAGAAACGAACCGTGAGGTGCGAGTCAAAGGGGAGAGCAATATTCCCACCACCCCCGGCCGTGTGCAGCGCGTGTGGTTGGATCCTAACAACCCCGAAGCCTACCCGCCAGCCATCCAGGCAATCCTGAATGCTGAACTGATCATCATTGGCCCGGGCAGCCTGTTTACCAGCATACTTCCTAACCTGTTGGTGCCAGATATAGCTGATGCCATTAAGGCGTCCCGAGCCTATAAGTTTTATATTTGTAATGTTGCAACCCAACCTGGTGAAACCGATGAATTCACCTGCATGGACCATATCCGCACCATCGAAAAGCATGTCGGCGGGCGGATTTTTCACCTTGTCCTGTGTAATAATAAAGAGGTCGATTTTGTTCAGGAGGACTCCAAACAGGTTCTCCCTACAGCCAGGCTCGAAGAGGAATATGCAGCCTACAGCACCAACCTCATCGATGAGGAACATCCCTGGCGGCATGATGCGATCAAATTGGCCCGGTCGGTGATGGACCTGTATTATGAGCGGACCGGTCCTCAGACTTTGCGCGAAGACAACCTTTCATAGCTGGGCGTCCCAGGTGAGAGGATAACCCATTTTCTCAGAAGGAATAACAGGAGGACTATCATGACGGTAAAAGTTGGTATCAATGGATTTGGCCGGATCGGCCGCCAGGTATTGAAAGCCATAATCGAGACATACCCGAATGAGTTGGAGGTTGTGGCTGTCAACGATTTATTTGACTCCAAGACCAATGCTCATTTGTTCAAATACGACTCGAACTACGGAATATTCCCCGGAAAAGTGGAAGTTGTTGACAATAACCTGGTAATCGACGGGAAAACTGTCAAGACATTTGCCGAGAAAGACCCGGCGATGCTGCCCTGGAAGGATCTTGGCGTGGATATTGTCATCGAATCGACCGGAGTCTTTACCGACGCAGCCGGCGATCCCGCCAAAGGAAAACCTGGTGCCCGCACCCATATTGACGCCGGCGGCGCTAAGAAGGTCATCATCAGTGCCCCCGCAAAGAACGAGGATTTGACCGTTGTACTCGGCGTAAACGAAGGCAAGTACGATCCCGCCAAACACCACGTTATTTCCAATGCCTCCTGCACCACCAACTGCCTGGCTCCGGCAGTAAAAGTTGTGCATGAAGCCCTGGGTATTTCCTATGCAGTGATGACCACCATCCACTCCTACACCAATGATCAGGTGATCCTTGACCAGGGTCACAAGAAGGAAATGCGCCGATCGCGCGCAGCTGCCCTCAACATTATCCCAACCACCACCGGCGCTGCCAAAGCTGTCGCGCTGGTGATGCCCGAACTTAAGGGAAAATTTGACGGATTCTCCCTGCGCGTTCCGACGCCCACGGTTTCCATCGTCGATTTTGTTGCCAATATCGAGAAACCGACCACCAAGGAAGAGCTGAACAAACTCTTTACCGAGGCCTCACAGGGTAAATTAAAAGGTATCCTCGGCGTTACCACCGGTGAATATGGCGACCCCTTGACCTCCATGGACTTCAAGGGCGATTCCCGCTCCTCGATCGTGGACCTGCCATTGACCATGGTCATGGGCGGTAACCTGATCAAGGTGGTGACCTGGTACGATAATGAATGGGGCTATTCCTGCCGCACTGCCGACCTGGCAGCCATGATGGCCAAATCCCTCTAATTGTAACTTTCGCAACTCAGGCGCGGCAGCTTCGGCTGATCCGCGCCTGTTTGCCAGGATAGGGAATAAACATGTTTAATAAGAAAACCGTAAGGGATATTGATGTAAAGGGCAAGCGTGTTTTCGTCCGAGTGGACTTCAATGTGCCGGTCAAGGATGGTGTGGTGGGTGACGACACTCGTATCCAGGCTGCACTGCCCACGATCCGTTTTTTGCTGGAAAATGATGCTGCCGTGATCCTCGCTTCTCATCTGGGTCGTCCAAAAGGCGGTCCGGATCCAAAATACACGCTCAAACCAGTGGCTGAACATCTGAGCAAGCTGTTGGCTAAACCTGTGTTTTTTGCTGAAGATTGCGTCGGCCCGGAGGCTGAAAAAGCCGCCAAAACGTTAAAACCCGGTGAGGTGCTGGTCCTGGAAAATACGCGTTTCCATGCCGAAGAGGAAAAGAATGGCGAGGAAATGTCGAAGGGGCTGGCGGCACTGGCAGATGTGTTCGTGAACGATGCTTTTGGCACTGCCCACCGCGCGCACGCCTCGACGGCTGGGATTGCAGCCTATCTGCCAGCAGTGGCGGGTTTCCTGTTAGAGAAAGAGATTAAGTACCTGGGACAGGCGGTTGACGACCCCAAACGGCCATTTGTGGCGATTCTTGGCGGCGCTAAGATCAGTGATAAGATCGGCGTCATCCGCAATCTGCTGCAAAAAGCTGACGCGATCCTGATCGGCGGCGGGATGGCGAACACCTTCCTGAAAGCTCAAGGTTTTCCGGTGGCAGATTCATTGGTCGAAGATGAGGTACTGGATACAGCCCGGGAGTTCCTTGCGGGAGGCTCAACCAAGCTGCGCTTACCGGTCGATCTGGTCCTAGCGGATAAGTTCGATGCTGAGGCTGCCACGAAGGTTATCTCGACCGGACCTGTTCCAGAAGGCTGGCGGATCCTGGATATCGGACCTGAGACGGTCAAGGCTTACGCGAAAGTAGTTCATGGAGCTGGCACAGTGGTTTGGAACGGTCCCATGGGCGTTTTCGAGTTCCCGCGTTTTGCCGAAGGAACTTTTGGTGTTGCGCATGCAGTTGCCGAAAGCAAAGCCATAAGCGTCATCGGCGGCGGGGAATCGGTCGCTGCCATCAACCAATCCGGTTTAGCAGACAAGATCACCCACATTTCGACCGGCGGCGGGGCATCGCTCGAAATGTTGGAGGGATTGGTCCTGCCAGGCGTTGCTGCTCTGCTTGATAAGTAACAATTTTCGAATGGTGATGTACAATGGGTTTCGGTCATGTTGTGTCGGAACCCATTTTTCTTATTTTTTTTATGAATTGCGACTCTACCAATTATGGTTGAACCTGGAATGACCTCATATGAAGGAGTCCTTGCCCGCTATAGGCATCTCCTGGAAATACCGCCCCATACGAAAACGGTAACCATTCTGGAAGGGAATACGCCGTTGATTCCCATGCTGGAGCTTGCCAAGGATTTGGGAGGCGGCTTTGACCTGTGGGTGAAATTTGAGGGTATGAATCCTACCGGCTCGTTCAAAGACCGCGGCATGACGGTTGCGATCAGCGAGGCGGTTGGGAGGGGGGTGCAAACAGTCATATGCGCATCAACAGGAAATACCGCTGCTTCAGCGGCAGCCTACGCTGCCCGCGCAGGAATTCGGGCCGTGGTCATTATTCCCCAGGGCAAAGTGGCAGCCGGCAAGCTGGCAGGCGCGATCGCCTATGGGGCTGAGGTAATCCAAATTACAGGATCCTTTGATGACGCCCTGAACCTGGTACTGGAAATCTCCCAGAAATACCCGATCGCCCTGGTTAATTCCCTTAACCCTTACCGAATTGAAGGGCAAAAAACTGCGGCCTTCGAAATTTGTGATACTCTGGGCAGCGCCCCTGACTGGTTGTGCCTGCCGGTTGGTAATGCGGGTAACATTACCAGTTACTGGATGGGCTTTCAACAATACAACCACATCCAAAGCACAGGACTGCCTCAGATCCTGGGAGTTCAAGCGGAAGGATCCGCCCCGTTGGTGCTTGGACATCCAGTGGACAACCCGGAGACTGTCGCCACAGCCATACGGATTGGCAAACCAGCCCGCGGGGAACAGGCGCTCCAGGCTGCCGATGAATCCGGCGGGCGTATTATTGCGGTCAGTGATGACGATATTCTATCCATGCAGCGCAGGCTTGCGTCCAGCGGCGTCTGGGTGGAGCCTGCCTCGGCAGCTGGATTGGCAGGTTTGAGACACGAGATAAACGCGGGCAGGATTTCTATGAATGGCAAACGCGTGGTCGCGGTCTGTACCGGTCATGGGCTCAAGGACCCGGATATTATTGTCAAACAGTTCAAAGCGCCAAAATTAATAGAATCTGATTTTTCAGCCCTGGAAGATTTGTTAATTTCGGGTCGGAATCCATGAACCACAATTCAGTCATTACAAGGGTCCCAGCCACCAGCGCCAACCTTGGCCCTGGCTTTGACAGCCTTTGCCTGGCCCTCGATCTGTGGAATAAAGCCAAATTCAGTCTGGGCGGTGAAGGAATTCATGTCCAGGTGAAAGGCGAAGGGGAAGGCCGGCTTCCCACAGATCAGCGAAATCTGATGTTCGAGGCTTTTCAAATGGTTTACAGGCAGGCAGGGCAGCGGGCACCCACCGGGATGTGCATCGAATGCGAAAACGGTATTCCATTGGGGTCAGGTCTCGGCTCCAGTGCAGCAGCAGTCCTTTCAGGCGTTATGGCAGCCAATGCCTTCCTAAAAGAGCCTTATACGTCAAGTAATTTATTGCGTATAGCCGCCAACCTGGAAGGACATGCCGACAATGTGGCGGCAGCTATGTACGGGGGGTTGGTCGCGATTTTCAGCGATGGGAACAGCGAACTGAAGGTGCACAAGCTGGATTGTGCCTTTAAAAATGTGGTGGTTGTGTTGCCCGATTTCGATTTACCGACAAAGACCGCCCGGAAAGCACTTCCCAAAAATGTACCGATGAGCGATGCGGTATTCAATATCGGGCATGTTTTAATGACAGCTGAGGCTCTGCGCTGCGGCAACCGGTATTTATTAATGCAAGCCATGGAAGACCGTCTGCACCAGCCGTACCGGATCGATTTGATTCCGGGTGCACAGGCAGCGCTGGATGCCGCACGTAAATTTGGCGCTCCAGCCGCACTTTCTGGTGCGGGACCAAGTCTGGTTGCTTTCGCACCGGTTGATCCATTGGCGGTTGTTAACGCCATGCAGGCAGCTTTTTCGGCTGCGGGAATTTCTTCACGCGCCTGGCAGTTGGATACAACCTACACAGGGATTTACTGGGAATATCAATAATTCGTGATAATGGTTGTTTTGACCACAAATAACCAATTACTGGACAAATATGCGCCCTTCGAGTAAAATTCAGGGTCGCAATTCGATGAACGATTATTTGGAGGAAGTACTTTGGCTAACATTAAGTCTCAAATCAAGCGCAACAAACAGAATGAAACCCGCCGGTTACGCAACCGCTTTTTCCTTGGCAATGCCCGCAAAGCCGTCAGCAAAGCCGCTGTGACCATCGGAAATGGCGATCAGGCAGAATCGCGCGAGGCAGTTCTTCTGGCAGTCCGCGCGCTCGATAAGGCCGCTGAAAAAGGCATTATCCACAAGAATAATGCTGCGCGCCGTAAGAGCCGTTTGATGAAGCGCCTGGCTTCGCTCGAAAAATAGGCCACCCCTTTGGTGGGGATTCTTATTCGAAACATCTTGCAGCGGGAGGACCTCCTCCCGCTTTTTCATCTTAGGAACACACGCTCTAACCAGTGGCGCAAAGTGCCTATGATATAATTTTCAGGCGTTTCTGGGATTTGGAAAACTTGTAGAGGGTAATACACCCATGTTTCAAGCCGAACAGCAGCAAATTGAAGCGACCATCAGTGCATTTTGCCATGCAAACGATCTTGCACCGTATGAAATCCAGTGGAAATGGATTCCTTTCAGTGGACAATGGGGGATTTCCACCCCGTTTTTTCAACTTGCCGCACAGGAAGCACGTCAGGGAAAAAAAATTCAGGTAAATCAACGGGCGCAAGAAATCGCCTCAGAACTTGCCGGTCAACTCGGCACCCCGCCCGGATTCGCGAAGGTTGAAGCGGTTAATGGTTACTTAAACCTGTACTTCGATCCAGCAATTTACTCGCGCCGCGTCATTGATACGGCCATCCAGCAGGGTTCCGAATTTGGCCGAGGGATCTCACGCAATGAGCGCGTGATGGTCGAATTTTCCCAGCCGAACACGCATAAAGCCTTCCATGTAGGGCATTTACGTTCAGCGATTCTGGGAGATGGCATCAGCAGACTGCTGGCATTTGCCGGCTACGATGTGATCCGCGCCAACTATCCAGGCGATATGGGCTTGCATGTCATCAAGTGGCTGTGGTGTTATAAGAATTTCCACGCCGGTGAAAAGCCTTCAAAGGACATAACCCGCTGGATGGGCAGTATATATTCTGAGGCCAACCGTAGGCTGGAAGAAAATCCTGATCTTGAAGGCGAAATTCGAGCGCTGTATGTGCGATGGGATCAACGCGATCCGGAAGTAATGGCACTTTGGCGCGAGACACGTCAATGGTCGCTGGATGGATTCACGGAGATCTATACCCAGCTTGATATTCCATTTGACCGATATTACTTTAACAGTGAAGAGGAACAATCTGGTAAACGGATGGTGCAAGACCTGATCGAGCACGGGATTGCAACGGATGAACGCCCTGATGGAGCCGTGGTTGTCAAATTGGACGAACTCCTCGGACTGAAAAACGAAAAATATCGGGTTCTGGTCGTTTTGCGCTCAGACAGCACTGCACTGTACGCCACAGAAGACCTGTCGCTGGCAAGGCGGAAATTCACCGACTACCCTGACCTGGTGAAATCCTATTACGTGGTGGACGTCCGCCAGTCGCTGCACTTCCAGCAGGTTTTTAAGACCCTTGAGGTGGCGGGCTTCGACTGGGCAGATCGCTGCCAGCATATCCCGTATGAACTGGTTACTCTTCCGGGTAACGTGGTCATGGCATCCCGCGATGGGGTAGTTGTCCTGCTTGAGGATTTGATCAAAGAAGCTACCGAGCGTGCGTATGCGGTTGTCACTGTGAAAAACCCGGATTTGAGCGAAGAGAAAAAATGGGAGATCGCTCGAGCGGTCGGCATTGGCGCTATCAAGTACCCCATGCTGGCGCGTGAAAACACGAAACTGGTTACATTCGACTGGGAGGTAGCGCTTGACTTCAATGGCCAGGCTGCGCCTTACATCCAGTATGCGTTTGTCCGCGGAGGTTCAATCCTTCGTAAAGCAGGTGCTGAGCCAAAGGTGTCGGTTGCGCCTGAATTTGAACTGACCGCTCCCGAACTCGGTTTGATTGATATGCTGGCACGACTACCTAATGAAGTGCAGCGTGCTGCAGCAGAACTGCGGCCATTGTGGATGGCAACCTACGCCTATGACCTGGCGCGTGCCTTCAACGATTTTTATACGCAGTGTCCGGTTCTTCAAGTTGAGGAACCCGTTCGCAGCTTCAGGCTGCGTCTTGTTATGGCAACCCGTCAGGCTCTGGCAAACAGCCTGGCTTTGCTGGGCATCACAGCCCCACAAGCGATGTGAAACTGATCCTAATCTTTTTTCACATTCAAAGGAGATCCAAAACGTATGGCCATTCGAACTTTAATCATGGGCGCCGCAGGAAGAGACTTTCATAACTTTAATGTCTACTTCCGGGATAATCCGGGCTATGAAGTAGTTGCTTTCACGGCAACCCAGATTCCCAATATAGACGGCCGCCGCTACCCGGCAGAACTTGCCGGAACGCTTTATCCGGGCGGCATCCCCATTTACCCGGAATCAGAGTTGATAAACCTGATCAAGGATTTGAAGGTTGATCAGGTAATTTTTGCATACAGCGATGTCTCTCACGAGACAGTCATGCACAAAGCGTCCTCTGTCCTGGCTGCTGGTGCCGATTTCCGCTTGATGGGGCTTAACACCACCCAGCTCGTTTCGTCCAAGCCCGTGATCTCGATCTGTGCTGTGCGCACAGGTTCAGGCAAGAGCCAGACCACTCGCCGGGTCTCATTGATCCTGCGCGAAATGGGCTTGAAGGTAGCAGCCATTCGCCACCCGATGCCTTACGGTGATTTGGTCAAACAGGCTGTCCAGCGCTATGCAGATTACTCTGACCTCGATAAGCACGAGTGCACCATTGAGGAACGCGAGGAGTATGAACCGCATCTGGATAACGATGTCATCGTTTATGCCGGTGTTGATTATGAAAAAATCCTGCGGGCCGCTGAGAAAGAAGTCGATGTGATCCTCTGGGACGGCGGAAATAACGATTTTTCCTTCTACAAAGAGGACCTGGCGATCGTTGTGGTTGATCCGCACCGGCCTGGTCATGAAGTTCGCTACCACCCGGGCGAAACCAACATACGTCATGCGGATGTTTTCGTTATCAACAAGGTTGATACAGCCAACTCAGAAGCAGTGATTGCGGTACGTGAATCAATCCGCAGCCTTAATCCCAACGCAACTGTAATTGAAGGCGCTTCCCCATTGTTTGTGGATAACCCGGCCGCGATTCAGGGCAAGCGGGTACTCGTCATCGAAGACGGCCCGACTCTGACCCACGGCGAGATGACCTATGGCGCTGGATGGGTGGCCGCCCGCCGTTTTGGAGCCGCAGAAATTGTCGATCCCCGGCCATTTGCCGTCGGTTCGATCATCTCCACTTATGAGAAATACTCAGGTACCGGTCCGATTTTACCCGCCATGGGCTACGGCGAGGAACAGACACGTGACCTTGAGAAGACAATTGCCAATGCGGATGTTGATCTGGTCATTTCAGCCACCCCGATTGATCTCAATCGTGTTTTGAAGGTCAATAAACCAATGCAGCGCGTTCGGTACGAACTGCAGGAGATCGGTCAACCAACCCTCGAGGATGTCCTCAAGGCGAAATTCGCTAAATAAGTCTCGGAATTCAACGAAAGGCTGGAAGCGTGCGCCGGAAATCAGCCAAAGGGTATAATTGGCTGAGAACCCGTGAATCAGGCAGCTGAAAGCCTTTCGTTATTTAAGCCAGATTCCATTTCAAAATAGATTGATGGTGTTGAAAAATGTTCATTGACGAAGCGTCGATTTTTGTTCGATCCGGTAAGGGCGGGGATGGTTTTGTGCACTTCCACCGCGAAAAATATGTCAATCGCGGGGGACCCGACGGCGGCGATGGCGGTCGCGGCGGCGATGTGGTGCTGAAAGTTGTGCCCACCCTTAATACGCTTGTCAATTTCCGTTACCAGCGCAAGTTCATTGCGGATGAAGGTAAAAAAGGCGGAGTGAATAACATGACCGGGAGATCCGCCGAAAACCTGATCATTCCGGTTCCACCCGGCACAGTGGTGTATGACGAGCTGAGCGGGGAACTGCTTGGCGACCTGACCGCGCCGGATCAGATGCTGGTTGTCTGCAAAGGCGGGCGCGGCGGGCGCGGAAACCCGCATTTCGCATCTTCCCGTAACCAGGCACCCCGCACTGCTGAAAAAGGGGAGCCATCCGAGGAACGGAATATTCGCCTCGAGTTAAAGTTAATTGCGGATATTGGGCTGGTCGGCGTACCCAATGCCGGAAAGTCTAGTTTTTTGGCGGCTGTTACCAATGCTACCCCCAAGATCGCCAATTATCCGTTTACCACCATCGAACCAAACCTGGGCGTGGCAGTATTAAATATGGATACCTCGCTGGTACTCGCGGATATTCCCGGCTTGATTGAAGGCGCTCATCAAGGGGTTGGATTGGGTGATGCTTTTCTGCGTCATATTCAACGTACACGGGTTTTGATCCACCTGCTGGACGGCCTTTCCGAAGATCCGATTTCTGATTTTAGCCAGATTAACACCGAACTGGCACTTTTTGATCCTGAGTTAAGTAGAAAGCCAGTGATTGTCGCGATTAATAAAATCGACCTGCCTGAAGTTCAAGAACGCTGGCCTGAGCTGAAAAAACACTTATTGGACAGGGGCGTTGTGGAACCGGTAGCAATTTCTGCTATGGCGCGAACGGGTCTGGAACCTATTTTATGGAAGTGTGTTGAACTGCTTCAGACAGCGCCTGAGCCAGTTGTTGTAAAAGATATCCCTGTGTACCGCCCGGCTGATGATCCACGTGCCTTCACAATTTCCAGAACGGACGATGGCGGGTACAAGGTCAACGGGAATGCAATTGAGCGTGCTGCCAAAATGACCTTCTGGGAATATGAGGGATCTGTGCGGCGCTTCCAAAAAATGATGGAGACCCTGGGCGTCGAAGAACGCTTGCGCGAGATGGGGATCGAAAACGGCGATACGGTTTATATTGGCGATGACCACGAATTGGAATGGCAGGACTGATGTTATGAGGTTGGGAATTTTTGGAGGAACCTTTGATCCTCCCCACATCGGCCATCAAATTCTGGCGGCAGAAATGCTGGACCAATTGGATTTGGATAAGGTACTGTGGTGCATCACTGCTGACCCGCCGCATAAGCTGGAGCAGATTATTACGCCTGTCGAGATCCGTATCGAAATGGCGGAGGCAGCGGTAAAAAATTGTCTTTATTTTGAAATTTCCAGGGTCGAGATTGACCGTCCAGGACCACACTTTGCGGTCGATACTGTTAAAATCCTGCAGCACCAATTTCCTGATGCTGAGCTGATCTATATGATCGGGGAAGATTCGCTGCGTGATTTACCCGAATGGCATACACCGCTGGAGTTGATTAATGCGGTGGCCGGTTTCGGCGTTATGCGCAGGCATGACGTAGAAATTGATCTGGATGCTTTGGAAGTGCTCCTTCCGGGGCTAAGGAATAAGGTGAAATTTATTGATTCTCCGGAAATTGAGATTTCCTCAAGCCAGATCCGCGAACGGACAGCTTCGGGGAAGGCATTTCGGTATTATGTACCGGAAGATGTATTCAGGCTGATAGAAAAATATCAACTCTATAAAACGCAGCCCTACCAGGTTGAACATCCTGGAGGTTTAACGCGGTGAAGCACCTGTCTGTTTTCCTGGTACTGTGTTTGTTTCTAACGGGCTGTGGAATCGTAGGCGGTGAAACGGAAATGGTGGAGGCAACCCCTACACCGCTTCCCACAATTAATCCAACCGAAGGATTGCGTGTTACGGTTTCTAAAGCCTGCCGCCTGGCTGCCCTGCCTACGATTCAGGTGGATGAGGTTTCGGGCGACTTGATGGGCTGGAATAGTGACAGCTCAATTTTTGCCTACATTGCGCCAGTGAACGGGCAGTGGGGATGGTATTCGGGCAACCTTGTTTTGATATCGATGGACACTGGCGAGACGAGCGCAACGCGCGATATTAAGGCTTCCGGTGATCTTACCTGGTCGCCTGAGGGGAACCGGATTGCTTTTATTGGTCTACAAACCCCGGAAAATATTTACACCGCGATGGTACTTCAAATTTCTAATATGAGTGTCCTGGACCTTTATTCGGCAGGAGCTGCCACGGATGATTACGGAAGTAAAAAGGGGATCCTCGCCTGGTCTGGCAGTTCTCAGGTTCAGGTTGTGGAAACCTGCGGTGTAGATTGTTCAAGGGTAGTAGGAATCGACCTGATCGGGCAGACACATCAAATCCTTACAACCGGGCGGGCTCAAGATAACCTCAGCCTGGAAATCTCTACTAACCTCAAGGGCGTAACCCCTCAGGAGGATTGGTTGTTGACCAATGCGTCCCCGAATGGTGCCCACTTTTTTTACCTCGATGAGGATGACCAGGCCTGGATCGTTTCCTCGCAGGATAGCTCCAAATATCGGCTCGAGCTTGACCTTGAAGAAGTGCTTGAGTCGAAATGGTCCCCAAATTCCCAACTCATTGCGGTGCGCACCAACCAGATGATCTTCCTCTATGATTTGGAATGTTCCCTGGACTGGGCCGAGTAACCTACCAGACCACGAGTTGCAGCCAGATTACGCAAATAACCATTGAAATTAATGTAATCAAGACACCCGCACGGGTGTATTCCCAGAACCCCAGGGTTATTCGGCGTTTCGCGGCAGATTCAGCAACAATTAGGTTGGCCACACTGCCAAGCAGGGTAAGGTTGCCTGCCAGGGTGGAGGAAGCCGCCAGTGTCAACCAGCCTGGCATCGGATCCGCGAGCGCGGATACCAGCGGACGTAATAGCAGCACCGCTGGGACGTTTGATACAAGGTTGCTCAAAATCAATGAAATCGCGGAAAGGCTGAAGGCATTTACCTCTCCGGTTTGTTGTGTGAGGTTGGAAAGCAATTTTGTTACCCCGTTTGCCTCAAGCGATCCGGTGACGATGAATAGTGCCGCAAAAAAGACCAGTATTCCCCAGTCGATCTCGGCGAATACTTTTTCGGGTTTGATGCGGCGGGTAATCAGGAGCAGGCAGGCAGCCAGGAAAGCCGATTCCGCCACTGGAGCGCCTAATAGGAAGGCGGCTAATAGACCGGCTAATATAATCAAACATTTTTTGAGCAGCGCCGGGTAGTAAGGTGCACGGCCTGCAGGGTGAATTTTAAAAATGTTGCGTTTGGAAAATTCTTGCGGGTAAATCAAGATGACGACAAAATATATTGCCGCCAGGCTTAAGATGGCAATCGGTGCCAATGCCAGTGTGAAATCCACAAAGGGGATGCCGGAAGCGATGCCAACGATCATATTCTGCGGATTTCCGGTCAGAGTAGCCGTCGAACCGATGTTGGCAGCAGTTGCCAGAGCAATTAGATAGGGCAGGGGATTGCGGTCAATTGAAAGCGTCAGCTCCAGAATTAAGGGCGTGAACATCAAACAAATCGTATCGTTGAGGAATAAAGCAGAGAACACCCCAACGACGATGATTTCAAGCCCAAGGAACACCCGCGGATTTCGAGTCAATCGAAGGAGGTAATTTCCGGCCAGGTTGAAAAAGCCAGCAAGGCGCAAATTGGCATTGATGACCATCATGGCAAACAGCAGCACCAATGTATCGATGTCCAGAAAACTGCGCAGATCAGAAAATCCAATTTGACGGGTGATCAGCAGCAGACCAACGCCGACCAGGGTGATGGTTGTCCGATTGGCTCTGAACCATGGAACGCGTCCCAGCGCCACCCCGATATAGGTCAGAGTGACGATCGTTAGAGTAATCCACAAATTTGCGCTAATTTCACCCACCTAAACTGCCTGCCCTGCTGGATTTGAACAATCGTAGAATATAGCCCTAATCAACCGCTAATGCAAGGGAAAAAGAAAAGCCCACGGTGTTAATGTGGGCTTAGTCCGGTAAAGGCGTTTGCGATTTATTGGTTGATCAGGTCGAGGCTGCCGACGCCCATGTCAATGATAATGTGAATTGCGGGGCCGTTGCCTGGCTTTGAGTAGGTGCTGCCGTTGATTGTCCAGGTGCCCTTTGGGGAAATGTTGTTTAAACCACCGGAAACCACCACATCAGCTGCCACCCCGTCCGGGATGATAATTTTGATGCTGCTTACGCCTGAGTCAATGTTAACATTAAGGTCCCGTTGTAGCGTACCGGTGAAATCAAGGGTGAAATCACCCGCACCGCCGTCAAACGTGAATTGATCGGCATTGGCGTTGGCAATCCCGTAAATCTTCACCTCAGAAGCACCGGTCTTGTACGCAAAGGTGTCCATTTCTGCTGGATTTACCTCGTTGATTTCAACAGATGCCTTACTGGCTCCATCAGAAATCGAAAGGTTGGTCAGCGGTACACCGGTCAGGTCGATTTTGCCTTCGTATGCGCCAGCTGAAATTTCAAGAGCGATTGGGGTATCCCCCAGGTTTAAATCCCAGTCATTGACCACATTATCATTCGGGATCTTGATTTCATCCAGCGATCCCTGGTGGATACGCACCCGGTTATTTTCCCGCGCAATTTCAGGCTCCCAGCCAAAAACATTGTAGGTTATGGTTCCTTCAACCAGACTTTGCGCGCCGCTGCTGACATTTAGTCTGCCGGCACCCATTTCGATGGCAACCGTGACATCCTCGGTCGAGGCGGGTACGGCTTCGTTGACGGTAAAGGTCTGGATTTCACCGGTAGAAATTTCAGGTGCATTGACTGAGAACGAACAGGCAAGGGTCGAAACTGCCAGGGTCAGGATCACGATATAGGGAAAGATTTTCTTCATAATATTCCTCCTTTTTGAATTTAAATCCATGAATCGGATCGGTTATAAAGTTTCACTGGGCGGTGTTGATGGTGGAATTGCGTCCGTCGGAGTTTGAGGTGCCGGGCTAGCAGGCGGGATAACTTCGACAGCCATTGCGGTGGTCCGCTTTTGCGGTATGAAAGGCCGCGTACCGAATCCACTCAGGATAACACTTCCCAATGCGGCGCAAACAAAGACAAAGCTGATCAGACCGCCAAGACAGGGTACAAAGTTGAGCAAACCAGTGACGATCCCAAGAACCAGAGTACCCAGACCTGCAGAAACTGCATCCGCCCAATCGGTCTTGAACAATACCGCCATGCGTTCGCCCACCACGAAGCCCAGAGCAATCCAGCCAAAGATACAAGCCACGACCAGAGCCAACACGGCCAGAACGGTGATCGGTATCAGGATGATGGTGATGGTCAGGATAATCAGAATTAATGGGGTTGCTAAAAAGGTGATCAACCCTGCTCCGCCGCTCAACCACGGCTGATTGGCAATTTGATCAGCAACATGTTTTGTCGGCCGGGGCAGAATCAATGCAACGATTACAGCTAGAACCGCCATTGCGAGGATCTGCAAAATGCCGGTAAAGAAGGACAGGAAGGTCGTACCTGCAGTCGGCGTACCAGTCGTGCCGTTGAAATCTGGAATACGCAAGGTATCACGGTCAAACAAGAATGCCCGGGGTGTAAAGGTCCTGATTCCGCCGCGAATTGTGGCATTTTCAGTTCCGGAAATGTTGCCGCCCATGCTTAAGATCTCACCCGAAACGGCTGCCCCTTTGCCCAGGGAAACATTTGCGCCAAGGGCTGCCACTGTGCCGTTAACCGCACCGGTCAGGTCAAGGTTGCCCCCTAACAGGGCAATATCGCCGTTCACCGTGGCGTCTTTGGCAATAGTTGCATTCCCTCCCAGAACAACCAGGCTCCCATTTAAGGTTTGACCCGATGACAGCACATAATTGTTACCCAAAATGAGCTGATCTCCGGAGAAGGTTTGGCCGCCGGTCTGAGAAAGCGCTCCGGCAGAGGCCGTCGTCGGTACTGCTAAGATTGTAAGGATTACGATCAAAGGTATGATCAATCGAAAATATATTTTCATTTTAGTGTCTCTCCTTGCGGATGAAAACGGGCATAAGTAAATGCCCCTGTAATAACCAGGACCATCGCCCAGGTGAAAGGAATCGCTCCTGCAGCAATCAGTGCCAGGGGAGGGATCCTTGAGGCCCAGAAGGTCACGATATAGAAAATTTTTCGCAAATCAAGCGAAACATTGGAAAAGGACTGGATGAGATTTCCGATCCATTCAACGGGCGGGGTATTGACGAGGATGTAAATGGCTATGATCAGGCCAATTCCGGCCAAAGATAGGCACAGGATTGTCAGAATCCTGCGAATCTGACGGCTGTGTGCTAACCGTCTGCGTTCGGCAAGGCTATTCTGAAAACGAGAAGCAAATCCTGATGGAGCATTCCTGCGGACAGAATTCCTGAACTCGAGTTTTGCGTGCTCCCAATTCATTCTTGTCTGCTGACATACAGGGCAGGAGGCGACATGGCGTTCCAGGTCACTCTGTTCCTCAGGGGTCAGGTTTGATCGATCCAGGTTCCAGGTTTCAAAAGGCTGGTGACTCATCGTGGATCCTTTCGCTAGGGATGCTTGCTTCGGCTTGATAAAGGGCAGCGAATTTCAGCCGCGCACGATGCAGACGGCTTTTAACTGCACTCACGGATAATTGCAGGGATTGGCTGATTTCTTCCTCTGAAAACTCGTACCAGTAACGCAGTACGATGGCAGCCCGATCTTGCGGGTTTAATTCGGCTAACATTTGTTGTATTCTTTCCTTCTCTTCCTTTTCGCCAGTCATTCTTTCAGGGTCGGGGGTATGATCTGGCAGAACCTCTTCCATCCAATCTTCAATTTCCATAGTCGGCAGCCGCCGTTTACGCTGAAGGTCGATACAGTAATGAGCTGTAATCGAGAGCAGCCATGTGGCAAAGGGCCGGCTTCGGTCATACCTGCGGATGGCTTGATACGCGCGCCAGAAAGATTCCTGGGCGGCGTCCTCCGCTTCCTGGGGGTCACCTAACATCCGGTAGCACAGGTTGTACACCGGATTCTGGTACCGCTCTACCAGCTGCGTGAAGGCTGAATCATCCCCATCCTGGGCGAGTATCAACCATTCTGATTCGTCAATGCTCAACTTAGGCTCGACCATATTTCTTTTCTCTAGATCCATATACGCATCCGGGCCTTTCAGGTTGCGTCGAGGCTGCGAAGTTGAATATTTCTTATTGAGTTTTAATTATATGACACCATATTTCTGGAAAGGAACCATCAATAATCTATCAATCGAGATGCTTAGTTCCCGCCAGTGTCCAATTCGGCTTGGCGGGCAATATCTGTTTTGCGCAAGGAAATGAGTTGACCGATCAAGATGGCTGCCAGGATTAATCCACATCCTAAAAGCTGCACTGGAAGCAATTGTTCGCCAAGAATTAGGTACCCAAAAATTGCAGCAAATACCGCCTCCAGACTGAAGATTAAGGCTGCATCCACTGGCGGCGCTTTGCGTTGTCCATAAACCTGCAATGTAAATGCAATCGCCACTGGAAACACCCCAGAAAACAAGACTGCCAGCCAGGCATCCGGCTCTGGAGAGTATTTCCCCCATTCGAAGATACCCATGCAAACAAGGTTGAATCCGGCAGCTGCAGTAAATTCACCAATTGAAAATGCCAGCGGATCGGAACGTTTCCCAAAATAGCCGATGACCAATATCTGACCCGCCCACAGGAATGCTCCTGCCAATTCGAACCAATCCCCGGGTGCTGGGTCGAAAATCCCACCGGTACTCAATAAAAGTGCGCCAACCGCAGCCACTCCAACGGAGATCCAGGTGACTGCATGAATCTTCTGCAGTCCTGCAATCCAGAGGATGATGGGCAGAAACACCACGTATAAACTTGTGATGAAAGCTGCATTGCCGACGCTGGTAGTTTCAAGCCCGATTTGTTGTGCTGCGCTGGCGGCAAAGAGGAAAAACCCTGCCAGAATGACCCAACGGATTTGACTTCTGACAATCTTGAGTCTGAAGCGGGAAACGAGAAGAATCAGCAGGGCGCCAAGCCCGAAGCGTCCAAAGTTAAAAGTAAAACTACCCATGCTCTCAGCTGCGATGCTCTGGGCAATAAAACCACTACCCCAGATGACTGAGGCAACGATTAATAATAAGTCGGATTTTATCCGCTGATTTTTAGTGGAATTCATACTTTTCGGGCATGGATTAATTTATTCCCTCGGTGGCATTCAGCTCGAGGGAAGTCCGTCGATTGAAATAAAGAGTTTTTCGGGAATGATCCGGCTAATCTTCCAGGGAAAAACCGATCTTAAGTGTAACCTGCCACTGGCTTACATGATTATCATCAATCCGACCGCGTACTTCGACCACCTCGAACCACTGCATATTCCTTACGGTTTGCGAGGCACGTGCAATCGCGGATTGTACGGCATCATCGATGCCAAAAGTTGAGGTTCCAGTAATTTCGATATGCTTATAAACGCTGTTGGTCATTATCGTCCTTTCTGAACGTTAATCGCATTGTTGACTCAATTGTACTCTGGGATGCCTGCCCTGTGCGGATTACAGCAATTCTTCAGGCGAGGTTGGGGCTTACTGAAATCCTGCCTGCTGCTGTCAACACCCGCATGGCTTCAACCGTAACCCATTCATTTGATTTATGGGTGCTCGTACCCCCCCAGGAAACCAGCGACCGGTTGCTTGTCTGCCGGTTGGTGACAGTGTAATAGCGCATTTCAGCCGGGAAACCCCCGTCCGGTAGTTTTTTCGCTTCGACAAGGTCCAGCGCTTCCTGGCAGCGGGGGTCACTAATGCAACCAATTTCTGCCATGACTTTAAGCCCGAACAGGATGTTGTAATGCCAGTAGTATGGGTAGTGGATGGACAAAAAATGAGGATCAATCACCTCCCCATCGGTCAAACGCCGGAACAACCGCCGTTTGAGGAACACTTCGGCGGAGTCCAGGATTATTTGTCGAATACGCGGGTCACCATTTCGCTCAGCATACAGGTTTAATGCCCGCAGCGGGATCAGGGTTTCATGGAAGGAGGAATGACTGGCTTTCGGCTTTCTGTCGCAATTCCAACCTCCATCGGGCCAACGCCATCCCAACACAATTTCGGCGAGGTAATCGGTCAGGGAATCCGCCAATCCAAGTTTGAGCAGCGAATAGATGGCATTGCCTTCAATAGACGCGCAGGCACGGACCAACCCTTTGGAATGGATAATTCGCCGTTTGTGAGTCGGATTTTCACGAGAACCGCTGAAGAAATAACCGTAGACCTGTTCCCTTAGCGGGATCAAGGTTTCATCGCCTGCGGGATATTCCAGATCTGCGAGTTGAGCCAAAATCCAATGCGCCCCGACCCATTTTGTATAAGGATGATAGGGCAAGCGCCCATCGGCGCTGCGTTCAGACAACAGGCTGGTAACGCGCTCGCCCGTGCGGATGGTTTCCTGGAGTGCGAGCATGGAGGGAGTGAACGGGTCTTCTTGAAGGAGGTATTTCCGTGCGATATATTGGACTGAAGGTTCTGATGAATTGAGCAGATTTTGAAGGACGATCGTCATGGGAATCACCTCGACACACTCTGCACAGCGAAAATTATGCGCATAGCCTAAAGCGGTATACGCATGGAACCATAAAAATTATAGACGTGAGCGAGTTTTACACCCCGAATTTATTGCGGGCAAATGTCCGTTTGAGCGGAGCGAATCTGTCAGGGGACAAAAAAAATATAAAATTCCCGGCCCTGGATTGTGGAGGGCATCAAGCGCATTACCCCATTGGGGTAATTTTCCATCAGGGTTTCGAGTGCAGGGGTGTCGTTCGGATTTATAGCAAACAACTTTGGGCTGACTTGGACCTGGGTCTCAGGTATTTGTTCAATGGAAATTCCGTAATCCCGATCGGGAGTGCCAGCATTGATACCAACCAGGCGGGTATCCACCCAGTGGGGGTAGCCGATTACATAAGCAGAATATGGAGTCCCCCAGGTATCGATGAAATCAGCCATCACCTGCCCAATTTGAGTACTATTCCAGGAAGCGCTGTCAAAATTTGTGCGGTACTGGTTGAAGACCAAATCGTAATTCTGACTGGCTGAAACAAATAGCATCAAGGCTGTCAAACCGCCAGCCAACAACGGGCCGGATTTTCCCATTGCTTTCCTTACAGCGGAATACATTCCATCCATGGCAAAACCGACTAGAATGAACACCGGAATTATGGCCCCGCTGGTACGGTTAAGCGAAGGATTTTCGGAAGGGAATGCCAGAGATAGTATGGACGGAAGCATCAGAATTGGGATTGACAGGAGGATGAGTAAATCCGTCCATTTGCGCTTCCGGATATAACGGTAAAGAATTGCCACAAAGCCCAGATGATACAAAACCGCTGTAACCACGTCTAATGCGGGTCTGTGGGGGACAGAATGGACCCATACTTCGCCGTCATCCCATGCAAACATGGTCATTGCCCGCCAAAGATTTTGCAGGAAAATGCTTCCAGGGGAACCTGCTATCGCTTGCTCCACGTTCCCGATACGAGTCATCGTTCGGTACAACACCTGGTCAGGGTGGTCGATGGAATAGCGGAGGAGGGGAAGGGCTACCAGGATGGCTGCGATTGTGATCAACACCAATCCGACCATCGCATGCTTGACGGCACGGTTCGATCGGTTGTGGAATAAATAGAGCACCACCGCCACAACCAGTAGTATGGGTACCACCCGGAAGGGAGTATAGCCGTGCAAACCGAGCCCAAGGAAGATGCCGGACAGTACAAAATAGCGCCGTTTTTGAGAGGTCATCCCTCGCAGGAAGAAATACAGAGTCGGTGCTAAGAAGGCCGGGTAGAGTGTGAACCTTAATGCAGCGCGCGAGATCACATTTGGCCAGTAAGCAATACCTGCAAAAAACATTGCGAACAGGCCTACCTTTTTATTCCCCAGTTCCTTACCGATCAGGTAAAAGAACGGTAAAGTAAAGATCCCAAGCAGGACTGTTCCAAGTTTCAATGAAAAAAATGAGATTCCGGTTCCGAACACATTTATGATGAGGACTGTCCAGTAAAACTGGAAAGCTTCCCGCCCGGTATTTCTCACAAAAAAAACTGGGCTTTGTCCATTGAGAATATCGCTGATATCGTACAATTTTTCCGCGTGGTCGCTGACCATTTCGGAGGGTACCTGGTTGAAGAGGGTAACCCGGAAATAAATTCCAATCGCCAGGGCAGCCAGCCATACTAAATTCCAGGGCGAAATTTTGATCGAGAGTTCCGATTGTATGCCTTGCCATAAGCGCTTGACCGGATTTTCAAATGTAGATCCCGGCGAGCGTACAGAGTAGATGAAAAAGCCGATGGAGGAAAGCCAGACAATCACATTCACAGTCGTGAATTGACCGTTCCCGAAGAACAAGAAAGAGACGGCTGCCAACCCCAGACTAATGCCCAGCATCGCACCATCTACCGTAAGGCTGACGTTCCCCGGTTGCGCTTCGTTAGCTTCTGCCAGCTCCATTTGACGGCGCACGAGGGCAAAAATCACCGCACCAGCGGCAGCTGCATAAATAACTGCACCGATGACCCAATCACGTCCTGGCCTCGGCTCGAGTGAAAACTGGGCTGCCAGAGCTGCCAGCAGGGCCAGCAGCGCGATCCAGGGGAGCGGCTCGAAGGGTAACTTTTCTTCTGTAATGGTCAGGGTTTCTGGTAGTTCAACGTCCCCACTAAAATCCCGCTCGACAGGTTCAAGAGACGTAATCGCCTCAATGTTCTCCTCTGGGGGCGGAATCTTGACCCGCTCACGACCCGGGATCAGGAGCGACTTGACATAATCCAATACACTGGGTTCCGGCTTATCGGTCACGGCTTTTCAACCTTTTGACAGATAAAAAAGGTGCAAACACCGTCATCACGCGGCTGAACCTCCTGCCAGGAGGGCTCGATTACCTTCCGGGTCAGTGCCAGATTCCATCGTGTAGGTGTCAGAATCCAACGTCCGAACAGCTTTTTACTGATCCAGGCCGGTAAACCGAAATAATGACCCCATTCGAGCCGGGTGAGCGATTTGGGGGAAAAATAGTTCCAATGCCGCACAACTTTCATGCCAGCCTGCTCAATACGCGCCGTCCAGGTGGCTGGGTCATCCAGATGGACATGGCGGGAAATTCGGTCGAACAGCCTGCGGTAGGCGCGGGCCAGGCTGCGCAAGCCAATCTTTTCTAACAAACGGGCAACACTTAATGCATTGTCAAAATTGTGGTTCGGTGAGCAAAAATAAAAGATCCCGCCGGGTTTCAGGACGCGGGATATATCGTTCAGAACCGGCTGTACATCCGGGATATGCTCAAGGACCGAGTTTGAAACAGCACTGGCGACGCTTTCGTCCGGGATTGGCAGGTTCTGACCGTAAGAATGCAGGAGGAGCTCATAAACTTTTCTACTGCGGGCTTCCTGCAGCGGGCCGAACCAAGGGTCGACGCCGATTTCGATTTTCCGCGTGAAGGTGATCTGGGCAAAATGGCCATCGCCGCAGCCTATATCCAGAGTTGGAGACTCTAACGGCAAATTCTGGTAAAAGCGACCTTCAACTGCCCGCATCAGCCCGCGGAAATACGGTAACTCGCGAATATTGAGCCAGAGTAGATCACGCTGCGATGTCAAAACCAATGACCTCCGGTCAACCTGTTCAGTATTTGCCTGCAATCGTTAATTTCCAGGGGTATCAAGATTCGAAGGCTGGGAGCCCCTGCCTGGACCGCTTCATCCACTTGTTAGACGGGATCTCATCCAATGATTTCGGTTAAGGAGTACCGTTCATTAACTGAAAATATTATACCCGAGAACAAATCCTGTCATAATCGCTCAACATCGGGGGCAAAGGCCTTTAATCAATTGTGGTAAGAACCAAGGGAACTTCCTTATTATAAAATCGGCTAATATTTGCAGCCTCGTTTTCGATCATTTCCTCAAGGTTTAGTTGTGACTTTTCGAACACGACTGCATCCAGCTTTAAGGATGTCTTTTTATGGGCCAGGTTCCAATAGCCAATGATTTTACCGTCCAGAACGATGCTGGCTGCGATGATGCCGCCACCGGGATAAAGGAAGTGCTCATGTGCCGGATCAATGATCATATCCCGCTTAGAGTAGCCCAACAAATAAGTATCCCAACGCGGCAGGAGGTTAAGGGTTGGGGGCAAATCGTTAACGGAAGCCAACCACCCTCTCTGTTCCTCCAACATTTGTGCAATTCGGCCTGCTACTGAGATATCCACTGTTTCTTTCTTAATAATTTCCCAGGTCGAACGAGCGTCGGACATCTTGACCCCTGACCAGTATGCAAAATCCTCAACCGCCGCTGGTGCGTAAGCCAGCAGGTATCGCCGCGCAAGCCTGACAAGTCCTGATGGCCGGTCCACCTTTTCAAGCACAGAATGCTGATTTTCAAACAGCCCGTAAATTGGCCTGTTATGTTTAATTCCTGTGGTGGTCACCAGCCCTTCGCATACAGCCCGGAACAGCAGGTGCATGGGCGCCTGTCCCTCATATGGTAGATCGCGCGCTCTTAATTGGGCAGCAATTTCGGCACGTGAGAGGTCCCCGTGGTCATTAATGAGATTAACTACCAACCGCACCCCTTGACGGGCAGTTTCTTCGGTCCAGCCTAGCTGCCTCATCCGTGTCCGGTCGCGCAGGATTAAGTCTGGTCCCAGCAATGGGATTAACCAAAGGATATCTTCACTGGTCACGAGGTGCAGGGTTCCTCTCAATGACCAACTCCAGGAGAGTTCCCGCTGATCCCAATGAGACTGTTGAAGTTGTTCCAGGGTGATGCCCCTGCCGCGGGCGCGGATGGAGAGATACCCGGATGGCAGGTCCTGCGCCTGGACTGCTAAAACGGCTTGAAGGACTTGTGCTGGGTTGGTCTGGATACTATTTACAGCAAGCTTCTGCGCAACTGTACGTAGTTTCCGCGCCTGATCACCAGTAATATTCTTCATAACGCAACCCTGTAAAAATTATTCCCACTCATCCGGATTGTACTGCCGTATCCGCTTCACTGCTCCTCGCTGGCGTTTGCTGCTTACCCTGGCCGCTCTGGCAGTGACGCTGGGTTTGGTCGGCTTTCGGACTTTTGGGGGTTCGAACGCTTTTTGTAGTAACACTACCAGCCGTTTAATTGCATCCAACCGGTTCTGTTCCTGAGAGCGGTAGCGTTTGGCCTCGATGATCAAGCTGCCATCCTGAGTTACACGCGAGCCTCCAAGCGTTGCCAATCGAGCCTTGATTTCGGGGGTCAGGCTGGGCGAATTGGCAACATCAAACCGAAGCTGGACCGCCGAGGACACCTTGTTGACATTCTGTCCACCTGGGCCCGCTGACCGGATGAAATCAAATTCCAATTCGCGCTCATCGAGCGAGAATGTAGGAGTAATTTCGATCATATCCTGCAAATAATACTCTAAAACGATGGTTTAGAGAGTAGCTGCTACCTCTTCGCTCCAATGGATTATCGCATCCCAGTTGCGGTAATCGCCTTCCGGGGCACGCAGCGCTTTGACGACAAGCCTTGCCAGCCAATCCAGCCGCTTGAAATCCAACACTCCGCCAAAGAACCCGATGCTAATGGGTCTAACTTCGGAAACCTTGTTAAAAACTTCTGCCAAATACCCCTCCGCCTGGTATCGTGTTTCCGGGTTGTCGTCACGCATTGTCATACAGCATACAAAATAGGCAACTGGCACCTTACGTAAATTTTCCTCGTGATCCTCCAGGAAGTGCAAAACGTCTTCATGGATTTTTCCCCCATGGATAGCACTTCCTACGATGACCGCACTGTACGGAGAAACGTCCTGAACCTCCTTTACCGGCAGGATGTCCACTACATAATCATGCTTGATCAGCGTTTCGCCAATCGCCTTTGCCACCTCTCCTGTCGTACCATGATAAGTTGCAAAGGAAACGAGTATCTTCTTATCCATGGCTCCCTCCGTAACCAGTCCCGATTTTTGTGATGTAAGCTTTTAGGATCGATTCAACAACCTCAGGGTATACCTACATTTGGTTAGAGCATGGCTGCTAACCAGGCTAAAAGGATTCTAGAAAACGATCTCTTCCTTGCCAGACAGCCTGGCCTGAATGTGGCTGACGACGGTATCAAGATGCTCTGGCTGGTGAACAAAATCGAGGTCATCTGTGCGCAAGGTTAAAACCGGGCAGGTATCGAAAGTTTGCATCCATTCGGTATAAAAGGTGTCCAGCAAGGTTAAGTATTCCTCATCGATACTGGTTTCAATTTCCCGTGCCCGTTGGCGGATGCGGTTCATCAGAACCGGAACCGGCGCCTTGAGGTACACCAATAAAGATGGAACCGGCAATGTCCGGGTTACCATATCGAAGACTTTCCGGTAGGTCTGGTAATCCCGTTCATTGAGATTTCCGAGGTGGTGCAGGGCGCGCGCAAAGATAGCCGCATCCTCATAAATGCTGCGATCGATAATAGAAGATCGTGGATCCTGATACATGTCCAGATGTTGTTGAGCCCGGTGTCCCAGAAAATAAACTTGCAGGTGAAATGACCAGGATCGCATGTCATTGTAAAAATCAGGCAGATAAGGATTGTCTGCGACTGATTCATATGCTGTCCGCCAGCCCAAACGCATACCAATTCTTTCGGTAAGGGAGGTTTTTCCCGAACCGATATTACCTGCCACCAGAATCAATCTTTTAGGAGCCATGCAGACCTCAATCGAATTGTGGATAAATGGGTATATTACCAGTTTACACGAAATCAAATAAAACACAAAACAGGTTTTGAAATCAGGAGAGAGTAACGAAACAAGCTATTTTGGGTTTAAATGAAAGGGCCGACCCCGCCCTATTTAGCGATTATGCCGAATCGATCGTTTTATGATAAACTATCGAAGTTATAATCCCAGAAAGATCAATATCTACAGTTTTTCTCCAATTTCCCCCAATTTGAGGTGCCAATAATGGATATCGCGCTTGAAAAAGCGACCCCTCTAGGGAAGAGGCGTCGCATCCCCGCTACGCGCCGTGAACGATGGGCGTGGTATTTATACGATGTTGGAAATTCAGCTTATGCTGCTGTGGTCCTTCTTGCGGTATATTCAGCCTATTTTAAGGGGCAGGTGGTTGGCGGCTCTGAAGGGACCCGGCTTTGGGGGCTTTCAGTCGGTATCGCCATGTTGGTTGTTGCCGTGCTGTCACCCATTCTGGGGACGCTGGCTGATTACACAGGTTCGAAGAAAAAGTTCCTTTTTTTCTTCACGATTCTTGCCGTTGTTTTCACTGCCGCTTTGTTCTTTGTAATGCCCGGAAATATTTTTATGGGCATGTTATTCTTTATCATGGCAGAAATCGGATATCGCGCAGCCCAGGTCTTTTACAATGCTCTCCTGCCCGAGATAGCCGGTCCGGATGAAATAGGAAAAATCTCCGGAAATGGATGGGCATTGGGTTCGCTGGGAGGCATCGTTTGCTTGTTGATCGTTCTGGGCATGATCATGTTTATCGGGGGGACGACGGTTATTCGTTTCTCCTTCCTGCTCACGGCGGTTTTTTATCTTGCTTCTGCCCTTCCCACCTTTTTATGGCTGCGGGAACGGGCTGAATCAAAACCTATGCCGCATGGGGAAAAATTGGTTAAAGTGGCGGTGACCCGGCTAGGGGCAACCTTCAAAGCCGTAAAAAGCTACAAACAGTTCATCAAATTTATCGTGGCTTTTCTTGTCTTTAATGACGGTATCATGATGACATTGGACTTTGCTGCCATCATTGGTGCTGTACTATTTGGCATGGAACAGCAGCAGCTCATCATTTTCATGATCATCGTTCAGATTACCAGTGTCGCAGGAGCGTACCTGACGGGCATTCTTGCTCAGAAGTGGGACAGTAAAAAATCTTTGATTGTCTCACTAGTAATTATGATCGGTGCAGTAGTCTGGCTTTTATTTGTCGAGCAGCTCTATGTTTTCTACATCATTGGCGGGATCGCTGGCTTTGCGCTTACCGGGGTTCAGGCTGTCAGCCGGACGCTGGTAGGCCAATTTGCTCCAGAAGGGAAGAGCGCAGAGTTTTACGGCTTTTTTGAGGTAGGCGGGCGAACCTCGTCCTTTATTGGCCCTGCGGTGTACGGCTGGATTGCAGCGGAGGCAGCTATTCTTTATGGCACTCGTGGATTTGACGCTCTTGCTGCCGAACAATTAGGCTTGCGCGTGGCTGTCATATCTATCATCATTTTCCTTTCGGTTGGTCTCATTCTCCTCTTTGGTGTAAAGCAGCCAAAACCTGAGGTTGAGACTGTCTCCGGTGAGTGATCGGTTTCAATAAAGGGTTCTCCAAAGCGCTCATGGCTGATGATGCAATAAATGTAAAATACCCCCGCCGGCGTTTCATCCGGCGTACGCTGCGGACTATGATCCGTGGGGCCCTATCCGTACTGAGTGAATTAAAGGTATCCGGTATGGAAAACCTTCCTACGGAAGGCCCTCTGCTAGTAATCGGAAATCATTTTAGTTTCATCGACCCGGTAGCACTGATTGGCGTGCTGCCGTATCCGCTGGAATTTGTTGGCGGTACGCAAACCCCCAATGCACCCGGTTTGGTTTCCTGGCTGGCGCGAGTCTATGGCATTCTTCCGGTTCGCCGCGGCAGCATCTCTCGGGATACGTTGAAAGCTTCACGAAAGGTTTTGAACAGCAAGGGTATTCTGGGAATCTTCCCGGAGGCTGGCTCATGGGCGGCTGTTCTCAGACCCGCTCGTCCTGGGAGTGCCTACCTTGCGACCTGCACGCATGCGCAAATCCTGCCAATCGGGCTGGATGGGTTTACGGACCTTTTCCCTGCGTTACGTAAAGGGAAACGCGCAAAGGTTACCATTAACATTGGCAAACCATTTGGACCATTCTTTGTTTCGGAGCGGGGTGAGACGAACCGGCAGCGTCTGGATGACCTCGGGAATGAGTTTATGCGTCAAATCGCGGGGTTAATTCCACCGGAAAAACGCGGCTATTACTCGGATAATGCAGCTGTTCGAGATGCTGCAGCCGAGGCATCGCTGTACCCCTGGGAAAACGTTCAAGAATCTTAATAAAAGTAGCTGGTGCAGGCGGGGATGCCGATACACCAGCTATTCCTAAATTATGCTGCTGATTCAGGCTCTCACAATTGTGAAAGCCTGAATTTTAATTTTATGGGTATGGTATTTCTGTTCCGGTTCCGGTAGGAGTTTCGGTTGGTGTATCGGTAGGAGTCACCGTCGGGGTCTCTGTTGGTGTGTCAGTCGGAGTCACGGTGGGGGTATCAGTCGGAGTCATGGTGGGGGTTTCAGTTGGAGTCTCGGTTGCGGTTTCGGTCACAGTACCCGTCGGGGTCTCAGTTTCCAGTGTGCCGCCTGGATGCACCACGATACCTTGAGCTGCAAGTGGTCCGCCTGTGGGATCCCGGCGTGAAATGATTGTCACAATTGCACCTACGCCAAGCATGTCCACACGGTCTTTTGGCAGGATTTTGGTTGTCTCGGATAATTCGAAAGTATATTCCTGCCCGTCTTTTGCCAGGATGGTGATCGATTCGCCCGCCGTATATGCGGTTACCACGCCGACACGGTGGATTTTGACCGGTTTTCCAGGGATGACCATGACCTTCAGTGCAACAAGTCCGCCGGCGGCAGGCGTCTCAGACACCTCCACTACCTCGGTGGATTCCTCTGAAGGAACAACCTCGGTCTCGACAGGTTCGGGCTCTGATGAGCCATCGTGGGCGGACACCATTACCTGAACTCCCACATTCAAATCTTCCCAGGTGGCTGATTTACCCAGAGTGGGAATCTTGAACTCGGTCTGTTCCGTGATTCCAAGGACGACCTGCCCGCCAGACCCGGTGTCAACCGTAAGGGATGCGGCATCAACCGCTGCCACGATGCCACGGACGGTAACTTTTTTACCTTTCATTTCCTTATCGGCATTGCGTAGGGCTTTTGCCGCAGCTTTCTGTTCGTCTCTGGCGGCTTTTGCATCATCGCGGGCAGCCTGCTCGGTTGCTCTGAGCTGGTCGCGCAGGTCTTTTTCAGCTTGCTGTGTGGCTTTCCGATCAATTTCGGTGCCACCTCGTGCATTAGCCTTGGGGGTTTTCTTGGCTAGCTCCTGATAAAGGTCGCCGCTGTTAACATTCGTGTCGGCGTAAACCTGGGCTGTCCCGAACGCAAAGCTTAGGATAATGATAATGGAAAGGACTTGGATTAATTTTTTCATCCTCAAAAAGCCTCCTTAGGTGGAAAAATTTAAAAGTTCAAACGATCAGGGCTCATATACAGCTGTGATTGAAAAATAGACCTCATTTCCTTCACTGTCACTGATCACGATCTCGATCAGATTCGGACCTTCCTCGAGGTCAACTGGTAAAGCAAAAACCATATCCTTCTGGCTTGTAAAGAGCTCATCGTTCACCGTTACAACAACTTCCTCATTTGCCTGTCCCTGGATTACCAGCTGTTCACTATTAATAGTCGTATCAGCCATGGAAAAGATACGGGCTGTCAATGGACCGGATGATTGTTCCATCATGGGGGTTTCTTGCCCAAGATTGGCTGCTTCGGTCGAGGTGAAGGTAACCTCATCAGCAATTTCCAGGGAATCCCCCGGATTTTCTCGATTCTGCTGCCCGGAACATGCAGTTACCAGTAAAAAAAGGATCAAGAACCAATATATTTTTTTCATGGACCCAGTATACCTAGTTTTGGTCGGGTTTTTTCAGTGATACACCTTTCAATTTTGATAACTCTTGTTAACATTTGGTAGGTATTGAGCAGTTCCATTTCTCTTGACCAATGTCAATGTAAGGATTAACGCAAAATGGTATAGTAACCAAAACAAATTCCAAACATTGGGTTGGCATGCAAGCAGACCGGAAAATATCGAGTTCACGACATCGACTATTTGTTAAGCATATTGCAGTCCCAAATGAGCATGGCTCTTGGGTTTTCCTATTCAGTCCGTTGTTGATCGGGCTGTTTGCCGGAAGGAGCTTATCATTTGCCAGTCTCCTTTTGGTAGGGGCTGCCCTTTCGGCATTTATGCTGCGGCAGCCAGTCACAATACTGGTAAAAATAATAAGTCATCGCCGCCCTCGGAGTGAACTGACCTCAAGCCTGTTCTGGATATCCCTTTACAGCATTCTTGGGGCAGGATTTCTTGCAGGATTGATCGGCATGGGGTACGTGGCCTTAATTTATTTGGTCCTTCCTGCGTTACCTGTTTTTGCATGGCATTTGTGGCTGGTTAGCAAACGTTCCGAGCGGCGTAAACCGCTGGTTGAAATTGCCGGCAGCGGAGCCCTGGCATTGGCTGCTCCCGGAGCATATTGGGTGGGAATCAGTCAGTATGATCCGATTGGATGGCTTTTATGGGGGTTGTGCTGGCTGCAGGCAGCCACTTCGATCTTATACGCCTACCTCCGGCTTGAACAACGTGGATGGCAGGCTGTCCCTTCAGTCCAAGACTGCTGGAAGGCTGGAAGACAGATCGTTGCTTATGCAGGGTTTGCGGTCTTATTGGTTTCAGGACTGGCAATTATCAAAATCGTACCGATTTTTCTCCCCGTGGCCTTCACTGTTCAGCTGATTGAAGCGATCTATGGCACTTTCAAGCCTGCGGTTCGGATGAAACCCACGTCGATAGGCATCCGGCAATTGATAATTAGCTCTTTATTCACAATTTTCTTCATACTTCTTTGGTAAGGCTGGCAAATATCAAATAAATATTTCTTATCACGGGCTAATGGATTTCTCATCATCTTTTGGTTGCCACTTGCCGTAACTTTATCGCGCCGCTGACGACTGTACTTATATCCCGTTCAATAAAATTGAACTTGTGTTAACCCTTGTCTTTACAGGAGCCTAACAATCTTGGAAATTCCGTGTAAGGTAAATCTGGACTTTAAGGTGCTACCATAGGCCCAGAGGAATCTTGTATGCGTTGCAATAATCTCCTGCTAATTATTATTGTTTTACTCGTTGCCTTATTGGTGGTGGTACCGATCGGGGTTGTTAAAGCCGATGACCTTCCTCCGGTAACAGATGATCCATTGGCCACTTCCGTTCCCAAAGAGGATGGATTAATCGGGGGAAACGGCCTTGATTATGTGGGCTGCACTCGGATCAATACTGAACCAATCAATGCTGCGTTCGAACAGCGGGTGGTTGAGCTTGTCAACATTGAACGGGCCAAAGTTGGTGCAGCACCCCTGAAACGCAACAGCGAGCTTGATTACGCTGCGCGATATCACTCGCGTGATATGTATGAAGATAATTACATCGACCATAATACGATGGACCGTGTAAATGGATCATTGGTAAAGCAGTGCGGCCCATTCGATCGGATTAAACTATATTATTCCGGTTATTCTTATGCCGGTGAGAATGCTGCGCTGGGGTATTTGACTCCAGAAGATGTGGTTGCCGGCTGGATGGCTTCTGAAGGTCATCGAGGTAATATCCTTAAACCAGAGTACCGAGAGATAGGGATCGGCTATTACAAAGGGTCCGATACTTATCGGGTATATTGGACTCAGGTTTTCGGCGCAAAAGCTTCCGTTTACCCGGTAATTATCAACGATGAGGCTGAAAAGGCTACCTCGAATACAGTCTCGCTCTACATGTATGGAACGGGGGTATGGAACGAGGTTCGCATTCAGACCGATAATGGTGCCTGGTCAAATTGGATGCCGTTTTCATCCAGGGCGAATTGGGAGCTCGAACCTGTGAATGGGACACATATCCTTTCCGCAGAGTTTAGGACCATGGGTCAGTCTGCCGCGGCAGCGTCAAGCAGTGACACGATAACCTTAACCGGTTTTTCGGTAGAGCCGCCTTCTTATTCCGCTTTTCTGCCTGTTATTTTCCACTA
>CAYPJS010000131.1:0-21111 GCA_964411135.1 uncultured Anaerolinea sp. | reverse complement strand
GATCTTCCCGGCCATGATTTCAGGAACCCGGGTACGGGTTGGAAGCAGATTCGCCGCAAATACCATCGGGATGCAGATCGCTGCAGGCGGTTTGGGCGGGGCCGCTATTCCGGGGTTGGTGGGTATCCTTGCCCGCCGAATTGATTTGTGGATCGTGCCGGTTTGTTATGTAGTATTGTTTTCGTTGCTGTTGATATTGAACCAAATCGAAATCCGTTTAAAATCTGTTGATTAGTGAAATGGGGTTAATAGGTTTTTCAACGATATGGGCTTTTTCAGAGGGACGTTTGCTTTTTACCAGAACCAGGCAATCCTCCTTAGAACCCGACAGGAATATTTTTTAGAAATAATTATTCAGGAGAGATTATGCTGCAGACTTTGATCAAGCAGGCGACTTATGTAACCGGAGAAGGTGTTTTTGAGGGCGACATCGCCGTCCAGGATGGAAAAATCGTGGCAATCGGACAATCCATCCAGGCGGATGCAGCGCGAACCATCGATGCAGCAGGCATGTTTGTATTTCCGGGGGTCATTGATTCGCACGTACACCTGCCCTGGCCTTCTTCGAATTTCGACTCGGTTGATGATTTTCACTCAGGCACTTTTTCGGCCGTTCATGGTGGAGTCACAACCATCATCGAGTATGTAATTCCAAATGAAAGCGGGGACATTCTCCCCGCACTGGATCAGGAGATATCCAAAGCGCGGAATAATGCTTTTGTTGATTACAGTTTCCACCTTATTCTTCGGAAAGTTACGGCGCGTACGCTCACACAGATGGCTGCAGTTGTGGACAGAGGTTTTTCAAGCTTCAAGATCTACACAGCTTACAGCGGGTTCCAATTGCCGGAATCTGAAATACTGCTGGCTTTGAAAACTGCCGCTGATCTGAGGGCTATGGTGTGCTTTCACGCTGAAGACGGAACGCTGGTCGATTTTGCCATCCAGCGGTTGGTGGAAAACGGTGAAACCAGCATCTCCCATTATCCGCAGGCTCATCCTCGCGCAGCTGACCTTTCAGCGACCCAACGTGTGATCACCTATGCTGATTATTTTGATACCAGAGTGCACATCGTGCACATCAATACAGCTGAAGGGGCTAGTTTTGTTGAGCAAGCAAAACTGAATGGGCTGCGGGTGAGCGGCGAGACCTGCCCACACTATCTGTATTTTACCCAGGAGGTTTACCGAACCGGGACGCCAGAGGCGGCCAACTATATCCTTGCTCCGGCTATCCGCGAACAATTCGACCAGGACAGCTTGTGGCAGGCTTTGCGGTCCGGGGCGATCAGCACCATTGCCTCTGATCATTGCCCGTACAACTCGCAGCAAAAATTGCAGGGAGGCGACGATTTCCGTTTGGTTCCCGGCGGCGCAGGAGGAATTGAGACCAGCCTGCCAATCCTCTACACCTACGGGGTTGAGACGGGGCGAATTTCGTTGAGCCAACTGGTGACCATCCTATCGGCCAATCCGGCAAAGTTGTTCAACCTGTATCCCCGGAAGGGAGTTCTTGCTCCCGGGAGCGATGCTGACATGGTCATTTACGATCCGCTCGGCAAATCCACAATTGATAGCAGCCAGCTTCACTCGAACTGCGACCACAGCATTTTCGACGGCGTCCAGGTTCATGGAAAAATTCGAGCCACGATCCTTCGCGGTGAGGTTGTGGTCGAGGATGGGAAGCTCCTTAAAAAGACCCCGCAGGGTGAGCTTCTCCTGCGGGATCCCTATTTGGATTAAGTGATGACTGGCGCTTATCCAGGGTTGTTTGTGCTGGATCCTAACAGTTCCATGTGAATACAATCCGGGACAGGGCAAACCTGCGCGCATAAGCCGCAGCCGACACATCGGTCGTCGTCGACAACCGGGATTCGCTCCGAACCAAACTCAATGGCGACATGGGCTCCGTCGCGGCAGGCGACGTAGCAAAGCCCGCAGTGAATACAGGATTCCAAATCGATGCGGGAACGCACCACATCGCCTGGTGTTAATTCTTCGATGGATTTTACGCGCTGCAGCCCTAACCCGCGGATTTGTTCCAGGTGCTCGTACCCGTTTTGGTCCATCCAGCGCGACATGCCGTCGAGCAAATTGCCAATGATACCAAAGCCGCGCTGCATGACACCGGTACATACCTGTAATGTGGTCGCTCCAAGAAGTACGAACTGCAGCGCATCCCGCCAATCGTAAATCCCGCCGACGCCTGAAACCGGGATGTTGACGGTACTGGCAACATCTGCCACGCAGCGCAGAGCTATGGGTTTAATCGCCTTGCCAGTTACGCCGCCGTGCGAACCAAAGCCGCGTACAGACGGCAGGGGAGAAAAGCTGTCGAGATCCAACCCGATGATGCCCTCGACTGAGTCGATAACACACACGCCCTTCGCCCCGCCTTGTTCGACCGCCCTAGCGATGGCTGCGATATCTGTGACGCCGGAAGTGATTTTGATATAAACCGGGGTCTGGTGAACTGCCTGGCAGATCCAACCCGTGACCTTTTCTGTCAGGCGCGGGTCCTGGCTGATCATCCAACCCGCTTCGACCTGCTCGCCTTCGACCATCGACCCCTGCGGGCAGGAAATACTCCCTTCGATCATGTCAGCGCCAGCCTGTTCCGCCTGCCGGGCTAAAGCGGTCCAATCGGCATGACTTTCCCCGACGATACTTACCACAACCCGATGCTGCGGGAAGCGCTGCTTCAGCCAGACGACATCTTCCATCCACTCATCTGCCAGCTTATTGGAGAGCAGGTCAATGTTATGCAGAGCCGCCATGTTTGCGCCCGGCTCAAGGCTGGACATCATGGGGAAAACCAAAGGAATTGGATTTCCAACCGGTGAGACCGTCTTCAGTACAGCTCCAGCCCAACCGGCCTCGAATGCCCGCGCAGTGATCTCGCGCGAGTCCGTTATGGGAGAGGCAGCAATCATGAACGGGTTGATAAAATCGACCCCGGCAAAATTTATACCCAGATTGACCCGTCTCATGATTTTCCTGCCTTCTCCAGCCAGGATGTGTGCATGGCACGGGCAGCCTGCATCCCCTGGCTTAACGAGTTGATGATGGTGGAACCTCCACACGCGCATTCTCCACCGGCAAATATTCCTGGGTCGGAGGTCTGCCAGGTTTGCGGATTGACCTGCAGGGCACCATTCAGGTTGGTTTCCAGTCCAAAAAGGTTTGCCAGAGACGGATCGGGAATTTGTCCAAGAGCATGAATGACCTGGTCACAGGGCAGAATATAAGCGGGCACGTTTCCGTCTGGCACAACTTTTCGCCGTCCATCCGCGCCAGGCTCGGTTAAGCGCATCGATCCTACCCGGACAGCAGAGACCTCACCGGCGTTTTCAAGTACCTCCTCAACCACACTCAACCAGCGGAATTCCACCCCCAACGCTGCGGCTTCGAGATATTCGCTGTCCCATCCAGGCATTTGTTCTTTTGTGCGTCGGTAAAGCACGATTACGCGTTCTGCACCAAGTTTCATAGCGGTTACTGCGGCATCCAGGGCAACATTTCCTCCGCCGATTACGGCAACATTTTTCCCGACCGTGGGACGCGCTCCTTTTTCAAGGGTGTAATCGCGTGCCTGGGCCAGAAAATCCATTGCTGAACAGACACCGGGCAGGTCATAACCCGGCGATGTAAAGGGATTGACCGAACCCAGTCCGGCACCAATGAATATTAAGTCAAACTTCGTTTTCAAGCTATTTGCCCGGGAGGCATCAATATTGTGCTTGAGATGGAACTGAATCCCCGATGGTTCAAGCCGCTTCAGATCGGTTTCAATAACCTGTGCAGGCAGGCGGTGGGCAGGAATCACCCTGTCCACCAGTCCCGAGGGTCGATCGGAATCATCGAACACTTGCACATTATGCCCTAGCCTCGCCAGCTGAACCGCACAACCCAGACCACTGGGACCTGCGCCAATCACTGCTGCATGCATTGGAAACGGTGATCCAACTGCTTCTTCCGAATCCTCGTGTTGGTCACAGGCAAAGGCTTGCAAGGATCCAATGCGAACCGGGGTTTGACCGAGATCTTTTAATACACAGGCCCCTTCACACAGGGTGTCTGTCGGGCAGGCCATTCCACAGGTAGTGCCAAGCGGGCAGGCTTCATAAATTAATGCCCCGGCTCCCTGGATGTTTTCTTCCCGCAGGCGGCGAATAAAGCCAGGAACGTCAACCCCGGCAGGGCATGCCTTTTTGCACGGCGCATCATAGCATCCCAGGCAGCGCTGTGCTTCGACCATGGCTTCAGCCCGATTGATCCATCGCGTTGTTCTCATGGTTCCCTCATAAACTTTAGCAATAAGCACGGATAGGGTGAATGGTTTGAACCATAGGATCAGCCGCAGCAGATGGATTTAATGATTCCCTGGTACCCTGTCACGGCGGTATGCAGATCAGCCAGTGAAATCGACTCGTCCACAGTATGTGCGTCTTCCTCGCATCCGATGCCAAAACCCACAGTAGGCAGCCCCAGGACGCCGGCACTGTAAGCGCCGTTTGTGCAAAAACGGTACGCCCCAACCACGGGATTTAACCCTGCAGCCTTCAGCCCTTTGAGAGCAGCCTGGACGAAGTCATCATGCTCATCGAACAACCAGGCAGGGAAGAATTTATCACCCTTCAACACCTTGCCTGTATAAGTGCTTTCTTCCTGGGTTGCCAGGGTAATTTCCATCTTCACATCCGACAGCCCTGGAAGGTCACCCAATCTTGAAAGAAGAGACTCTCTGGTTTCGCCATTCAAAAGACGCCGGTCGTAGGTTACATGGCAGCGGTAAGGAAGAACAGAATGACCCGGGTGAGGGACCGAAATGATGTCAGTCAGAACCATCGATCCGGGCCCAAGGAACGGATCTTGCGGAGTCTCCAAAGTGGAGATGCCCTGGATAACTCGGATCATATCTGTCACTGCACAGTGACCGGCAGAAGGGGAAGAGGAATGCGCTGACTTGCCGTAAGTGGTCACTTGAATTTCGGCTCTTCCGCGACCGCCGCGATTGAGGTTAAGTTCGGTGGCTTCACCGATAATTACGAAATCAGGCTTTACCTGGTCGATAACACTGCGCAGCGATCCGCCTTCAACGAATTCCTCAGTAACCGTGGCACTAACAGCGATTCTTCCCCGGAGTGTTATGCGGTCCAGGGTGCCGGCGGCATGGATCATAGCTGCCAGCGAGCCTTTCATATCCGCAGATCCGCGGCCGAAAAGCCGTCCGCCAGAAATAACTCCATCCCAGGGTCCGTGTTTCCAATCCGGCGGGTTTGCTTCCACCGTATCACAGTGACCATCCAGTAGGATGGTGGGGCCGGGTTGAGCGCCCTCAATGATCCCGATTGCGCTGCCAAATTCATCTATCCAGACCTGGTCAAAACCGAGCCTGGTCATTTGAGCGGCTATTTCCTTGACAACTTCTTTCTCTTCGCCTGTAACACTTCTGGTTTGTATGATTTTTTGGGTAAAAGCAGTTATATCATCGAGTCCTACCGACATAAAAATAATACTCCTTGTCCATTAAGGTCTAAGAATTAATTAAATTGGGGGTTGTGGGGATCAACAAATGGTCAAAAACCAGACATAAGTATACGTCAACAGCCTGAATTTCGCCTGCTGGAAATGCCTGCTTGGATTGAATATTTGGATTTACCCGGCTTCGGTATAAAGTTTTTCATATTCCGAGTAGCCGTGCAGGGTCAGCAGGTCAGGGTCCTTTCGCGACCAATCTACCAGATTGGGACGCAATTGAAAAGCTTCGCTTAATAATCTGACAGCTTTGTCATTCTGGCAAGTTTTAGCAAAAAAACAAGCCTGATTATATTTGGCCACAGCCTGGGTGTTTGGAGAGGAATCGTAACCAAGCAGACCGCGCATTTCCAGATCGAGCAGTCGTTCAGCATTTTCCTGGTCATTATGTTCGAGATACCAGTGGATCATGTGGTCTAGCCAGTGAATGAAGGTATTGCCGATGAGAACCCGGCCAAAAGTACTGCCTTCGCCTATTGGCGTTTTGAAGATTTCCTCATCTACCTGCTCTAAACGGTCGAGCACCATATGATAGGCGCTTTCCAGCTGAACCCAAACCTCAGACCAGGTTTTGTTTACGTTCTGGTGGTAAATGACCAGGTTTGCGTGGTCAATATCACCATAGTCTGGAAGCGCACCTTCATTATCAATTCCTGCAATTGCGTCCAGCTGACGACTGTGCCAGATCCCAAGATGGGCAACCGTATCTTTTGTTGACCAGTGGGATGGTGTCCCTTCGGAATTTCGATCAAGTTCGGTCAGGTTGGCAGCAAGTCGATCCAGCTCCAATTTCGCTTCCCGCAATAAATTCACTAAAAACTCACGGCTCATTGGATCTTCCTCCCCGGGTTATGAAATCCGAATGTTTTGATTATAGTTCTTGACCGAGATTCCCAGAGACGAGATGTTCAAAGGTTGGAAGTTCGCGCTACAGGATTAATTTTGCCAGGTCTGTAGATACCAATCCCGCTCAGTTGAAGAAATTTGCTAGACTGCGGAATAATGCGGGATTCCGGTCCTCAAAAACACTTGTCCCAATCACAAAACTGCCAAAGAAACCGACCAAAATGCTCAATATGATTAATCCAACGGCAAAAAAAGCGACTGCACGGCGTTGCACTGGATTGAATTGATAACTCTCCAATCCACCCCACAGGCACCAGGCGGTAAATATCGCCAGCACTGGGAAGAAATCTGAGAGATAGCGGTACATGGGTGCGATGAAGACCAGTAATGGGACCAGTGCCATTACACTGCCAGTCAACAACACCCCACCGATCAGGGATTGTTCAGGGCATGGATTTTTTGTCTTAGCCGGGAACTCATGCAGCCAGTTCGAAAATCGCTTGACCCAATTGATGACCGGCAGACCGATAAGCCAGACAGCGGGTACGATCACCAGGATCCCCACCATCGGTTCAGGATAATAATACAAATCCGGCAAGCGGATAATCGAAGGCCACATCGTTTCCTCAACGAAAGGTGTCACGATGTAGGGAAAACGGTCGAGTTCAATTATCGGTGCACGGAAAAAGTAACTGTACAGGTTTGGCACCAGATAATCGAGGGATGTAAGCCCCTGTAACGGGTGTGGAATTGCCGGCCCAGAAAGTTGATAGGTTACACCGGTTTCCAGAAGGCTGCCGAAGCGCGCCCAGTTATACCAGGCCAACGCGCCTGCGCAGAGTGCCAGCGGAGTCCCCAGGCTTATCAGAGACGGAATCCAAACGGAGGATTTACGGTTTTTGATGAGGTACACCGCGAAGATCAGTGTTAAAACAATAACCGGAACCGCCAAAGTTGCCCGGCAGCCCACTGCCAACCCCCAGGATGTCCCGGAAACGAGTAACCAGGCGGAATTATTGGATGGATGTTGCGTGCTTTTCAGGAGGGCGTACAAGCCCAGGGTCAGAAAAAACTGCCCTCCAGAGATGGCGGTTTCATAAACGTTCGGATGGTTGATCAGGTACAGCAGCGGGGCGGTAGCTCCAATCATCATAACCAACAAACCCAACAGCCAGGCTGGGCTGCGCGGGAAAAAACGTTTCCGTAAATAGAACAGCACCAGACTAGTTGTGAGGAGTATTCCAGTGTAGAAAAAGAAAACCAGAGCGGCGTCATAAACCCGGGTTTGATACACAATTTTCACCGCTGCAGCAAGCAGCGCTGGGACAGGCCCCCAGTATAGATAATATTTTTGGTTATAGAGGGAGACATCCCAGATAAACGGAATTTGCTGGTCGCTGCGCGCCTGCCAATCATAGGGATCACTCATAGCCAGGAGCTGGTCAGAGGGCGGCTCCAGCAAGGAGAGTTGACCAGCCAGAAAGCCGTTGGCCAATTGATCAAAGTAATATGTATTGGGTTCCCGTACCGTCATGCGTCCCGCGGTGAAAAACCAGACCGCCAGGAGGAGGGAAACGATTACACCCAGGAGGGAAAAAAATACTGCGCGGTCCTGAAGGAAATTTCGGGCATGCTGGATGGAGTTTGAGCCTTGGAGTCCGCGCGTAAAACCGTTGGAAAAATTTTGGGACCATTTCCCGAGCGTGGAATTTATAAGGCCGCCTTGGATCTTGTTGGTTAAGGAGAAAAAGGTAGCAAAAATTCCGGCGAAAAAAGACGGAAATTGGATGGCTGATGACCCTATCAAACAGCATCCGCCAAACAGCGCTAGCAAAATCCGGCCCTTCCCCCAACCAGCGTCATTGTCCAATCCGAGTGGTACAGCAAAGATGGCTGCTATCAGCAAGATCAAACCAGCAGCCAATAGGGCAAATTTACAGACTGAACGGGCGATTTTGAGTCTCATAAAAATAATATTCCAGCTTTAGGGGAAAAAATAGGATCAGGCTTTCTTAGATTATTTTCGTCAAAGCCTGAAACCTTAGGATAAACCATTTGTGATCATTTTACTTTAGTAGGGGCAAGAATAAGGCTGGAAATACCAGTGTTTTACGGTATTGCAGCTCAATAATCCTTCATCCATTGTTCTTGATATTTAAGTAATTTAATCGCATTCAATCCCGATTTGATTTATCTCTATGTAAAGTTCAGGAATAATTACACCCATGAATAATCGGCAATATTATATATAATACCCCCGGACAGGCGATTGAAAGTCTGTAGGTGAGGCCTGTGCCCGCTTTCCTTCACTTCTGATGCCCGGAATTATGGCAGAAAATTTTGCGGCAGGGGAGTGGTTTGTTTCCTACAGAAGAATGGACCATGACATGAAGATAATTGAGAACATCATTGGGGCTTTCCAGGTTGTCCTGACCATCCTCCTTTCGCCAATTTTGCGAAGCTGGTACAACCGCTGGGGAGCATCCGATCAAGAACTCGTTCGGCTGCTTCCCGGGGATGAGCTGGTCCCTACATATAAATTGGGATATACACGTGCCATTACTATTAAGGCACCTGTTGAGGATGTCTGGCCGTGGATCGCACAGATGGGGCAAGGGCGCGGCGGTTTATACAGTTATGAAGGGCTAGAAAATCTGATAGGGTGTGAGATTACCAGCAGCGATAAAATCCTGCCCCACTTTCAGAATATCCAGCCTGGGGATCTGGTCCGCCTGGGAAAAAAGGGTTACCCCTGCTTCAGCGTGACTGAAGTTGAAACTCCCCAAAAACTGATCCTGGTCAGTGCCAATCCGCAGACAGAAGTTCCGGTGTCTTACAACGATAAATCAGAAAAGGGATTCTCCATTGCAACCTGGCAGTGGACTTTGCAACCTTTAGGACCGGACTCTGCACGCCTGGTTGTCCGGCAACGCTTGGATTTCAGCCAGGATATGGCTGCCATCTGGCGGATTACTGAGCCAATCGGATTTGTTATGGAACGGAAAATGCTGAAAAGCATCCGAGACCTGGCAGAAAAACAGTATAAATCTTGATAATTAATTCAAGAAAAAATTAATTCGAGTAAAAAATGAAACCAATTATTATTCTTGCCCTGATTCTAGCCGGACTTGTGGCTATAGTCTGGATAGGCCTGCTCGTTAAACCAAAATCATTCACCATACCGAATCTATCCCCGCTGGATACCCGGTATATGCCGATACCTCCTGGAATTCCGGCGCCAGTTGAAACTTATCTCCATCAGGTGTATGGTGATCAAGTTCCGGTCATTGACACTGTGGTCATGACGGGTCAGGCAAGAATTCGGCCCTTCGGAATCTGGCTGCCTGCACGCTTTGTGTTTGTGCATAACACCGGCAGGGACTACCGCCATTATATCGAAGCAACTTTTTATGGTATTCCCTTCCTGCGGGTCAACGAAGGGTATGTCAGGGGAAAGAGCTTTTTTGAAAGCCCAATGGGCACCTATTACAATGATCCGAACACCAACCAGGGGGCGAACCTGGCTTTATGGGCAGAAGGCGGTTGGTTTCCTGCGATCTGGGTGACCGATGAACGTGCAGGCTGGGAAGGCATCGACGACCAGACAGCAAGCCTGTTGGTGCCGTTTGAAAACCAAACCGAAGCCTTCACGGTTCGGTTTGACCCCACCACCGGTCTGGTCCATTCATTGGAAGCCATGCGGTTCCGGGATCCTGGCGAAGGAAAACCAAAAATATTGTGGATTACACAAAATGATCTGGAGAAATTTCTCCCAGGTACACGCATCAGCTCCACCGGTTCCGCGACCTGGCAGGACCAGGGAAAACCCTGGGCTGTTTTTATGCTGGAAGAGATAAAGACCAACCTTGATGTCAGCGAATATATCTTAGCTCGAGGACAATAAGTTTCAGGATGTCCATGCGGATATTCCCCCGGCATAAACTTCGGCGCGTGCTATAGTTAGGCGAGGATAATTGGTGCTTGTTGACCTGATCAAGAGATGGATATGCTAAAACGTTTGCCTTGGCTGATCTCTCTTTTTGCGATCCTATCGGTATTTTTTCTGGTGGGATTAATATTTTTCCAATTCCCATTCCCGCTTTATCCTTTGGTGAGTTGGAAGGATGTGATTGACCTGATCACCCCCTTTAGCATCGTCCCTCTCTATTGGCTGATGTTTAAGGCAGCCTCCAGGCGGAGCCCTGGTTGGCTGGAAGATGTGGCATTTATCACCTTGAGCTCCCTGTGGGTGCTGGGTCAAGGGATGCACCTTACAGCTAACTCGATTGGCAACTTAACCGAGTATTATTCGGAATCAGGCAGACTGAATATCCTCGATACCAATATTTACGCATTGACCTATTTTTTTGACGAAAAACTAGGGCACTACCTGTGGCATACAGCGATCATCGGCATGGCTGTCTTGCTCATCGTGCGCGAATGGCGGGTCCCCTCAGGTGAAACTGCTTCAAGATGGGTTCTGGTCGCTGCCGGATTGCTGCACGGCGGCACATTATTCATCATATTTGTCGAGGGACAGACAACGCCGCTCGGGTTTCCATTCGCCTTGCTTGCGAGCCTGGTGCTGTTGGCATTGGGTGCGCGCAAATTCAAAGAGCGGCCGCTATTGGTTTTTTTCTTCACTTCGTTTTTTGCAGCTGCCATCTTGATGGCCATATGGGGATTTTACTTCCACGGTTTCCCCGAATTGTCAGAATTCTCGGTCTTTAATATCCCACAAATATATCGATGAACAACCTCGCTCTATGTATGTAAATTATCAAATATTTTCCGGTAAATACCTGTATGACAATTGCTAATCCATTTGTGGGAAATAAATGATACACAGGTTTCCCTGTGCTTTATAGCCTTGCTGACCATACCTATGAATAAATGAAACCCCCGCAATCTATGGAGACTACGGGGTTATTCATAAGGTGGTTGGGTTTCAGGACTTTGATCGTCGCGGCGGCCAGGGGATAAAGGGGCTGGTCGATTCGATGTATTCTTTATACCCCGGGCGCGTTTCCAGAGTTTTTTCCAGCAGGGCTACACCTGAAACACGCAGCAAAAGTGTGGTCATGATAATCGGGCTGAAGATTGTCCACCAGCCGCCAGCGGCTGCGGCCAAAAGGAAGTATCCCCACCACTGAGTTGCATCGCCGAAATAATTCGGGTGTCTTGTCAGGCGCCAGACACCGGTTTTGAGGACCTTGCCCCGGTTATCTGGCTGGGCGAGAAAACGTGTCAATTGGAAATCGCCAACGGCTTCAAAAAAGAACCCAATTCCCCAGATGATCGCTCCAGCAAAATCAAACAATGTAAGGCGGTCTACTTTCCCAAAAAATTGGGCTGCTAGAAGCGGCGCAGAAATAATCCAGAGCAAAACCCCTTGCAGTAGGAAGACCTTGAAGAAGCTTTTCCACCACCAGGAAGGTCCGTTTTCACCCCGCCATTTTTGGTAGCGGAAATCTTCAGGCTTTCCCCAGTTGCGGTTAAGGATATGGATGGTTAAGCGCAAACCCCAAATGGTCGCCAGACCGGCCAAAAGAAGTTTACGCGGCAGGAAACCTTCAGGTGTTAGCGAAAAATAGACCCAGGCAGCTACCACAAAGCCAGTGCCCCAAAAAATATCCACGATGCTCGAATTTTTGATGGGCAGGCTTACCAGCCATAGAACCAACATCATGCCAAGGATGACTGCAAAGCCCAGTCCATAAACCTCAAGGAATGACATCCAATAATCTCCTATTTCTTTGTAACTGCAGCAAATCCAACCACACCTGGACCAATGTGGGCGCCAAGAACAGGGTTAATGACCTCTACCCAGATTTCACGGTCAGGCAGCAATTCACGGATGGAAGCCTGCAAGGCCAGAGCTTCGTTGTAGGCATTCGAATGCAGGAAGGCAATCTTTTCGAAAGGCGCCAGCTCAGTCAATTTATTAATAAGACGGGCAAGCCCTTTCCGGGTGGTTCGAACTTTTTCGGCTTTCGAAATGCTGTTGTACATGGTAAGAATCGGTTTGATATCCAACAATTCACCAATCGTCGCCATAACCCGGCTCATACGACCGCTGCGCCGTAGATATTTCAAAGTATCCAGCAGCGCCCAAACGTGGGTGCGCTTTATCTGGTCCTCGAGAACTGGCAATATCTCAGCCACGGTAGCACCATTGACAGCCATCTGCGCCGCGGTATGCACCAGGAATCCAATTCCCAGGCTTAATTGACCGGAATCCACTACTGTAACCGGAACGGAATCCATTTCTGCAGCAGCTGTACGGGCAACATCCGCCGTAGCACTCAGCGTCGAGGAAATATGAATGGAAAGCACCTCAGTCGCGCCTTCCTCTGCCAGAGCGCCGTAAACGGAGTGGAATTTCTGAGGTGAGGGTACCGCAGTGGTTGGATGATCGCTGAAGCCTGGCAGTTCTTTGTAAAATTCATTCCGCGAAATGTCGATCCCGTCCAGTAAATCCCGGTCTCCGATCCGAATGTAGAGCGGGATTACCTTTATGCCAAGTTGATTGACTACGTCAGCTGGCAGGTCGCATGTACTGTCTGTGACAACTCGAACGGTCATTTCACCCCTTCACAATAAGAATAATCCCGAAAACGATTTCAATACCCAAACTGATCCAGTTTGATGAATCGGTAGAGTGATCGATGATGATGGAGATCAGCCGGACGGCGGCAATTGCCAGGTATCCCAGGCCTAAAACCTGGTAACCGACCTGCCCGAATATGAAGGGTGCAATACCAAGCGCGATGAATAAACCGCCAAAAATCGACCTGATCTCGGTTATTCCGCGCGGGCCGCTGGTGAGAAGACCGGTAAAACCATACACTGCAGTTGGTTTTACGAGTGCCAACACTCCTGTGGCTGCGGTACCGACGGATGCAATTATTTTTAAGATCAATAGAAAATTCATCCTGCTGCTCCAATTGGTTGTTCCATCTGGTCTAATAGGTCAAGAATTTCGCTGTTCTCTGGGATGTCGGACATATCATGCCCATAATGGACAAAGCGGACAATTCCCTGTTTGTCAATCACCACTTGCGCTGGCATACGCCCAAGTTTAAATAAATTCACTTCCTGCCCGTAGAGCTTCAAAACACTGGCTTTCGGATCAGGCAAACCAATAAAGGGCAGATTGTGAGCCTTCCAGTAGGTCCTGAATGCGTTTGCATCTTCCGGTCCAATGGTGATAATCTGCGTTTGGCGAGCCTCAAATTCAGTAAATGCCTGACGCAACTGCGCCATATGCCGCTGGCAGAAGGGTCAGGTAAATCCGCGGTTAAAAACCAGCAGCACATTTTTATTGCTTTTGAAGTCGGAAAGCCTGATCTGATTTCCATTGAAATCCTCAAGCTGGAAATCCGGAGCCGGGGTAGAAAGTGCAACTTTTGGCATGTCTGTTTCTCTGATTGTACTAATGATTGGAAGCTGCAGGACGGCGGGCGGGAAGCTTTAAAATGAACGCCGCTGCAAGCGTAACCAGCACCAATCCGAAAACTAGCCAGGTTGGAACTGCAACGGCTGATACAGCCGCGTGCTTAGATGCGATTCCGGCCAGCGCCCATAAAATTACCGCCGCATAGGCAACGTCCCGCCGAGTGAAGTTCATGAGCACAGCAATAACCAACACAGCAGCCAGGATGACCCACATCCATAATTCAGGGGACATTCCAAATCCATTCCACTTAAGGTAATCCAGCAGGGCAGTGGCATTGGCAACAGTGGCGACTGTGATCCACCCCAAATAAATGCTAAATGGCAGCCTTACAGCAAGCTTTTCCACCAGGGTTGCTTCGGTTTTTCCAAATCCAAGCCTTAAGTAGGTAACAATCAACGTAACCAGCAGAATCAGCATGACCAGGATGGTCACCGGGAACTGCTCATAGTGCCAGAGGAAGATCCAGGCAGCGTTGGCAATATTTCCCAGTACCACCCACCAACCTGTAGCACGAAGCCGCGGGTTCTGACGCTGAGATGGAAGCACCTGGTATATCCCGAACACAATCAGACCGATGTAAATCAGCCCCCAGATGGAAAAAACGTATCCAGCTGGCGTGAAATAGACGTTGAACCGGTCTGAAATTTCACCCGTATTCTGTCCATTAATGGGCAGGGTGTTCGCCAATGTATTCACCAGGATAGTTCCTGCGATTGTGAGCAGGACTGAAATCTGGCGTATTGTGTCTTTCATAGGTTCCCTCTCCTTTTTCCTGGGCGAAAACTCGCCTCAAACGACTAAAATATGATGTTTCTTGCTGGCTTTGAACAAATCCGCCTGTGTCTTACGTCTCCCACCCGGTAATTTGATCACCTTTAACGAAGTTTATTCTTATGTAATCATACCAGAATTGGTAAGTTTGTCAAGTTAATTTCAATGAATATCTTTACAAAATATAGACAAGCTGTTATAATGTCCATATTCGAGAGCCAAGGAATTACTCCTCGGTTCTAAAAACTGGATCGTTGAAGGTAAGGGCGTGGATGCATAATCAAACACCCATATACAATCTCAAGGTGGTTTTGAATGAAACCGGCCTCAAAGCAGATGTCCTGAGGGCATGGGAGCGCCGCTATGATCTGCCCAAGCCGCAGCGCTCGGCAGGCGGACACAGGCTGTATTCAGACTATGATATTGCGGTAATAAAATGGTTGAAAAGCCGCCAGGCTAATGGCATGAGCATCAGCCGCGCTGTGGAACTCTGGAAGGAAATTAGCGAATCAGGGAAAGATCCATTGGACGAGATATTCACGGAGAGTCCTGGTTCTTTCGGATTTTCCCAGGGGGTTGACACTCGCATTGAGGAATTGCGCAACCGCTGGCTGGAAGCCTGTCTGAAGTTTGATAACAACGGTGCTGAAAATATTTTGAACCAGGCCTTTGCCCTGTACCCCGTAGAAACAGTCTGCGTCGAGATCTTGCAGCGTGGACTTAGCGAGGTTGGGCGGCTCTGGTATGAGGGCGAGATCTCGGTACAACAGGAGCACTTCACCTCCGCAATCAGCATTCGGCGCCTCGAAACCATAGATTCCGCAGTGCCGGCTTCACACCGCGGCCAGACCCTCTTGATTGGCTGCCCGGCTGGCGAATGGCATACATTTCCGGTCCTGTTATTAAAGCTTTTTCTTAAGCGTAGAGGGTGGGAAGTTGTATACCTCGGTGCAGACAACCCGACGGATCAACTGGTCGCCACAGCGCGAGTCATTAAACCCGACCTTGTGATTCTGAGTGCCCAACATATCTTTTCGGCGGCGGCGCTATTAGTGGCTGGCCGTCCACTGCGGGAACTTGGCATCCCACTCGCTTACGGCGGAATGATCTTTAATCGATTGCCTGCTTTGCGCGAGAATATTCCCGCAATTTTCCTCGGCGAAACCATCGAGTCGGGTATTACCAGCATCGAGCGGTTGTTGAAAGATCAGCGGATTATTCCCATTCCCGAGGCGAAGGTAAGTCAGTTCCATGAATTGGCGGTTGAATTTCATCAAAAGCGCGCCCTCATTGAGCGCGGGGTTCTGGACCAATTAAACCAGGATGGCTTGGCAACGGATTATTTGCTTGAAGCCAACAACTACTTCGGCAGCGGTTTAGAGGCTGCCATTGAATTTGGGAACACAGCTTTTTTAGAGGCTGATTTGAATTGGGTTAACAAGCTGCTCTCGGATCGGAGGATATCAACTGCAACACTGCGTCCATTTATGATGGCTTACGCTCACTCGGTCCGGATCCACATGGGAGAGGCAGGTGCACAAATCGCCAATTGGATGGACGGATACATCAAACAAAACAGGCCAGCAGACGTACATAGGATGGAATATGATGAAGATGAAGAAGCTTAGTTTTGATAGGAACGCTCCTGATGTCGAAGTGTGGGATATCGGCGGGAATAAGGTTCAGCTTTCCAGCCTGTGGAAAGAAAAGCCCTTGCTTCTAGCCTTTACACGTCACTTTGGCTGTACGCAGTGTAAAGAAATGCTGGAAGAACTGGTTGCCGGGAGAGACCAGATTGAAAAAGCCGGTCTCAGGATAGTCGTAATCATGCAGGGCACCCCTGAAGCCACCAAAGTTTTCGCTGAAAGATTCGCGCCTGGCTTGCTCTGCCTGGCTGATCCGGACCGAAAAGCTTATGAGGCTTACGGGTTGGAGCGCGGCGATTTATTTCAAACCTTCTTAAACCCCCGTGTCTGGGCTGCGATTTCGCGTGCAAAGCAAAAGGGGTACAAGGTCGAAACTCCGCCTGAGGGCCAGGACGCCATGCAAATGTCTGGCACTTTTATCGTCAACAGAACTGGAAAAATTGCACTTCCTTATTACTACGATCACATTGCAGACCATCCTCCGCTGGATTTGCTGTTGAGCGGCGTGTTGATGACTCGTTGGGATCAGGACTTCGATGGGCCGGTTGGACCCGGAGTAAATTCGTAATACATCATGATCGGGAGGAACCGAATGAAGAAACACATTTCCACACTATTACTGGTTACATTGATCGGTATATTGCTGGCTGGTTGTACAACCGAACAAACTGAAACTCCTGTCAGCGAATCGAACTTGCAAGCACCTGGTTTAATTGCCGAAGGACGTCTTGTGCCGGTTAACTTTATTGACCACATTTTTACGGTCTCAGGACAGGTCGAAAATGTGCCCGTCCAGGACGGTGAAGCTGTAACAAAGGGGCAGGTTCTGGCTGCGGTTGCTGTCTCCCCCGAGGCTCTGGCAGCCCGAGCTCGAGCTGAGCAGGAAGTTGTGCTTGCCCGTCAGGCAATGGATGAGTTGACTAGAAATGCTGATGTCTTGCTGGCAGCCTCCCGGCTGCGTGCAAACACGCTTACGGAAGCTGTTGAAGATGCCCAGGCTCGTTACGATGATGACTCATCCGAGAAAAACCAGATCATGCTTGATTCAGCTCTGGCAGAATTAGAAATAGCGCAGGACGACCTCTTCCGGCTTGAGGACGGTAAGGGTGTGGACCCTGACCAACTCGAAGCTGCCCAGGCGCGCCTCGATTCCGCTCAGGCGAGTCTTGAAAACGCTCAAGCCTGGATAAACGCTTTCCAGCTTACCGCAGCAATGGATGGGACAGTCATCGATTTGGGCTTGCAGGCAGGTGAAGTTGTGGCAGCAGGAACCCCTGTGATAACCATTGCGGATTTTTCCGGCTGGCTGGTTAAGACGGATAACCTGACCGAATTGGAAGTTGCACAGATTGCGGTAGGGCAGCCCGTAGAAATTACCCTGGATGCAATCCCAGACGTTGTGCTCGATGGCGTGGTCAGCTCTATCAACCAACGCTTCGAGGAGAAGCGAGGCGATATCACCTACACAGTTGTAATCACATTGACAAAAACTGACCCGCTTATGCGCTGGGGGATGACCGCTGCTGTACGCTTTTTGGATTGATTGGATCTTGTATGCAAAAACTATTAACGATTTCGGGATATCTGGCACTTAAGGAAATATGGCGAAACCGCGGCCGTTTCCTGTTGGTCAGCCTGGTGATTGCCCTGATCACGCTGCTGGTTTTATTTATCGCTGCCCTGGGCGAGGGGCTGGGCAACGGAAACCGCGAATACCTTTCAAAACTTGACTCGCAATTGATCGTCTATCAGGCAAAATCGGACCTGTTGATTCAGGCGAGCCGATTAGGACGCAACCGCCTGGCTGCTGTCCGGCGCGTAGAAGGTGTGGCGGATGCCGGGATGTTAGGCACAGCCAATGCGACTCTAACCCTGTCAGAGCTTGACGACCCGTTGAAAGTCGCAATACTCGGGGTTGAACCTGGACGCACAGGTGAGCCCCAGGTGGTTGAGGGCAGCCAGTTGAGCACGGATCTGGCTGAGGAAGCCATCATTGATCGGAACACAGCTCTGCGCAGCGGGTTGTCTGTTGGGGATACCCTTACCTTGCGAGTGACTCAGGGTACTCAGGATGAGTTTTACACCCTTGCGATTACAGGAGTCACAGACGGGCAGCAATATTCGCTTCAACCTTCCGTGTTTGTGCCGTTTTATACCTGGGACCGCATCCGGCCAAAATCTGAGGCGGAGGTCAATAGCTCCAACCCGGTTGCAAATGTCGTTCTGGTAAAACTTGAGGATCCGACCCAGGTCGAGATCGTCAGGCAGCGCCTTGTCAGTCAGGTGGATAATATCGAGGCAGCCACGACCAAAGAAGCCATTCAAGCGTTACCGGGTTACTCAGCACAGCAAAGCACTCTGAACACCCAGGGCGGTTTCACTCTGTTTATTGGTCTCCTGGTGATCGGCGGCTTTTTCCAGATTCAAATTTTACAAAAGGTTTCACAGATCGGTGTCCTCAAAGCGATCGGCACAGCCAATCCACTGGTTGCAGCTTCGTCCATCATTCAGATAATTGTCGTGACGATTATTGGAGTGGCGATTGGGGGGCTGCTAACCTTCCTCTTTTCATTGTCTTTCCCACCGACGGTACCGATTGTTTTCAATGGAACTACTTCGGCGGTAGCAATTGCAGCCTTGTTGTTGATTGGCCCACTGGGCGGGTTGGTCTCCATCCGCTATGCTGTCCGAATTGAACCGCTCAAGGCACTGGGGTTATCATCATGATCACAAATCCGAACGCCTTCGCATTAGAAACACGCTCTGTTGTAAAAACTTATCAAAGCGATTCCGGGACGATATTTGCAGTCAATGACGTATCGCTGCAAGTGGCAGCTGGAGAATTTGTGGCCCTGGTCGGCCCAAGCGGCTCCGGAAAGACAACCATGCTATCCATTCTGGCTGCCTTGTTAAGCCCAAGTGCTGGTCAAATCCTGCTGGATGGACAGGATCTTTCCGGGATGACCGATGTTGACCGTGTACTACTGCGACGGGAAAAAATTGGGTTCACTTTCCAGGCCAATAACCTGGTCCCCTATTTGAGTGCGGTTGAAAATGTTGAGTTGATGCTTCGTTTGAATAACCGTCTCGATAAAGCAGGCAAGCTGCGCGCCCGTGAACTGCTGGCCCGATTAGGGCTGGGTGAGAGGATGAACAATCTTCCCGGTCAAATGTCGGGCGGTCAGCAGCAGCGTGTTGCCATCGCCAGAGCGTTGATTCATAACCCGAGCCTGGTCCTGGCAGATGAACCGACTGCCAGCCTGGATACAGAACGCGCCTACCAGGTGGTTGAGACCTTCGCTGGTCTGATCCATGAGCAAGGCCGAGCCGGTATTATGGTCACGCATGATCTGCGCATGTGCGAGTATGTTGATCGTGTCCTGCAAATGCAGGACGGAAAACTGGTCCGGATTTATTCGACCCGCGAGGATATTATGGAACTTGTTCGTGGAGGGCGGCATTAATAGAAAGGGTTTCGCCCATGGTGCAGATACCCCGGTGAGTCTATGGTGGCTCCGGCGTGACCTGCGTCTGAGCGACAACCAGGCATTGAACGCTGCCCTGGAACGCGGAAGAGTAATTCCGGTTTTTATCATGGATGAAAAGCTAATCCAAAAGTCTGCTGAAAAACGCCAGGCTTTTCTCTTTGCTGGACTGCGAGCACTACAGGAAGATCTGCTGCGCCTTGGTTCCGGAATGATAATTCGCCGCGGTGATCCTGTTCTTGAGATCTCGCGCCTGGCGGAAGAGGTGGGTGCAACCACGGTTTATGCAGAGGCTGACATTACGCCTTACGCACTGCGGAGGGATGCTGCGGTTGCCCAAAAGGTTAATTTAGTCCTGAACGGCGGGCCAGGTGCTCAACCATTTACAGCCGTTACCCGCCCAGACGGTAAGCCGTATACGGTTTTTACTCCATACAGCCGCGCCTGGAAATCACTCCCAGCACCCCATGGGCACCTCAATGCTCCAGAATGGCTGCCAGCCACGAGCGAATACAATGGGTTTGACAGTCTCAAAGAAAAAGCCCATCCAGACTTTCCAGCAGGTGAACGGGAAGCGCAGCGAAGATTCGCTGCCTTTTTGGATGGACCAATTTTTGATTACGGTGACAATCGCGACCAGTTGGATGTGAATGGCACCTCCACCCTGTCACCCTACTTGCATTTTGGCATGCTTTCAGCAAGGCAAGCTGTGGCTGGTGCCAGGCAGGTGATGGAACACAGCCCTGAAAATATTTCAGGCACGGGGCCTGAAAGGTGGTTGAATGAATTGATCTGGCGGGATTTCTACCAATCAATTCTGTATCATTTCCCTGGAGTCCTTCACGGGGCATTAAAGCCTTCCTGGCAAAAATTCCCCTGGCGGCATGCACCACAGGAATTGCTTGCCTGGATGCATGGGTTGACCGGCTATCCCGTGGTCGATGCTGGTATGCGCCAGCTGGCTGCAACCGGCTGGATGCACAATCGTGCGCGAATGATCACGGCGTCTTTTCTGGTCAAACATTTGATGATTGATTGGCGCGAAGGCGAACGCTGGTTCATGCAGAACCTAATTGACGGGGACCTTGCTTCCAACAATGGCGGTTGGCAGTGGGTGGCAGGCACAGGCACGGATGCCGCACCGTACTTTCGAATTTTTAACCCAATCCTGCAGGCAAAGAAATTTGATCAAAATGGGGGTTATGTCCGGCATTGGGTACCGGAATTATCAAAGGTCCCATCGGAGTGGATCCATACCCCCTGGCAGATGCCGTCTGAAATGCAGCGTGAAACAGGTGTTGTTATCGGGAGGGATTATCCCGCTCCGATGGTTGACCATGCATTTGCCCGCGAGCGTGCTTTGAAG